>JAFGDY010000273.1 GCA_016931895.1 Anaerolineae bacterium | reverse complement strand
TTTTGAGGCAGGCCATAGTGCCGGGCGGCCTGCTCAAGGGGAAGGTAGGTAGGAATATGGGATGGTGAGGGCATTAGAAATCTCCTGATACTGCTAAAAAACTATAACGGGCTGCAAACAAAAAAGCCTTACCGGTATCCGATAAGACTTTCTGCATAACTATCTAAACTTACCCGTTCATGCAACTGTTTCACCGGATAATTTCCCGGAATTTGGGTTATGGAATAAAATACCCCCGGGGCGACTCGAACGCCCGCACATGGCTCCGGAGGCCACTGCTCTATCCACTGAGCTACGGGGGCAGGATAAAATGAATTATATCTTACCACAGCCCGACGTGCAAGTTTGTAACCCTGCCTCATTCATTTGGCGCTTGGCTTGCTTCATGCTAAACTGGAGGGCCGTTACCTTTGCCAAAGAGGTGAAAGTTTTGCCAGCTTATCAGCATCGTTGTTTATTGAGCCTTTCCATCATTTTTTTGGTCTCAACCGGCCTGGCCTGTTCCTTGTTGCCGCAATTACGGCCGCAGGAAAAAGCCGGTCTACGCCCTACCCGCAGAGTATTGCCCACCTTTACCCCCACCCTGCCCATGGACGCCCTCATTTCCATTCCCCCCACCCCCACTCCAACGCCGGTTCCCCCCCCTACCGATACACCCCTCCCTCCCCCACCGGAAGCCCCCCCTGCCGACACTCCCCCTCCTCCCGAACCCATTGCCACCGAAACACCCCTCCCTCCCCCTACTGAACCGCCGCCTCCCGCCGAACCGCCTCCCCCTGCCGAACCACCGCCACCGGCGGAACCTGTGGCCGGCGCGCGCGGCGTTATCGGCAAAATCAGTTTCCGCGACGGGCGAAATACCTACGGGGTGGGAGAAAAAGTTTTTGTCAGCATTGAGGCGACCAATACCGGCTCCGGCTTGCTGCCTTTTGGGGTTTTGGGCCTGACCACCAGTACCGGCGCTTTTCAGACCAGTTGGAGCAACGGCACAATTGCCGCCGGTGATACGTTTAGGCATGAAGATGGCCTGCCCCTTTCCTCGCCCGGCACGCACAAAATGTGGCTGTCCATTTGTTTTTCTTCTGAGCAGGAGTGCCAGGGACCCAACGGCGATTGGGAGCGCTTTGAGCCGGGCCTGGATGTAATTATTCAATAATCAAGGCATTGGAGGCGATTATGTCCGTTGTCAAAGTAAAACCGGGCCAAAAGGTCAAGCTGAAAGAGATTGATCCCGACGATACCGGCGCCCTAAAAAACAAAGAAGCCGCCGAAGAAATCCTGGGCCACAATATCAACCGTATCGCCGAGTGGCAACCTATGCTTTACGCCGATGGCCGGCAAGCGTTGCTCATTGTGCTGCAAGCAATGGACGCCGGGGGTAAAGATGGCACCATCCGCAAAATTATGAGCGGCATCAATCCGCAGGGCGTGCAGGTGACCAGTTTTAAAAAGCCCACCGAGGAGGAACTGGCTCACGATTTTTTGTGGCGCATTCATAAAGTGGTTCCGCCGCCGGGAATGATTGGCATTTTTAACCGCTCCCATTATGAGGACGTGTTGGTGGTCCGGGTGCATAATCTTGTCCCCCAAAAAGTATGGCGGAAACGTTACGCCCACATCAATAATTTTGAACGGCTGCTGGCCGACAGCGGGGTGACCATCCTGAAATTCTACTTGCACATCTCTAAAGCGGAGCAAAAAGAGCGCCTGGCCGCTCGATTGGAGCAGCCACACAAACGTTGGAAATTCAACCCCACCGACCTGGCTGAACGCAAGCTTTGGGATGATTATATGCGGGCTTTTGAAACTGCTTTTGAACAATGCAGCACCAAGCAGGCTCCCTGGTATATTGTGCCGGCCAACAAAAAATGGTATCGGAATGTGGCCATCTCTACCGTGATTCTCAAAACGCTCGCTGGCATGAACCTGAAATATCCTGAATCTGCCGTAGACCTGGACCATATTGAAATTGAGTGAATTTTGTACCACAAGCCCATTGCCAACGGCTTGAGAGCATGTTAATATTAAAGTAATTCCCCAAAGGGAGTTGCCTTAACCTTTTACCGGGAGCGCAGTATGCATCGCAGTGAAGCGTTGGAGAAAATTGCCTGGCATCGCCTGAAAAAATTGACCGCCGAGGAAGCAACCGAACTGATTGTTGAATTTTTTGAGGAACCTCTGAAACCCAGCCTGCGGGAACAGTTGAATATCACGGCCATCATCCAATGGGAAACTCACGTTCCCCCGCCTGATCTTAAACCCGGCAACCCCATTTATCGCCCTATCCTGGTTGATAAAATGAAGCGGCCTTTTCGGGGCGCTACCAACGAGTATTTGGCCGAATATTTGCGCAAGATTGGTCTTGAGGTGGATGGAGTAGAGGGAGATTTGCCCGGCTGGTTGCCCTGCCCGGTGTGCGGGCATTACACTTTTGAAGTTGTGGGTGATTGGGATACCTGCCCGGTTTGCGGCTGGAACAGCGACCCGGTACAAGAGGCCGTTCACGATGATCCTACCGGGGCCAATGGGATCAGTTTGAATGAAGCGCGGCAAAATTTTCAGCAAATCGGAGCCATTACCCAGGAAAAACTGGCCGCACTCGACCCGGAAGCAAAGAAGAAATATCCAAAATGAATTCCATCAAAAAATGGGCAATAAAAAAGGCGGCGCACAAAAACGCCGCCTTTAAAATTTCAAGCGAAACTTCAGGCTAAAATACCACGCAAGCCGTTTTAATTTCTAACCATTTATCCTCTCGGCCAATACAGCCAGAGCGGCCACAATCCCACCGGCCAGCAGCGCATAAGCAATGATGACTGCCAGCACAGAGAGCGTCAGTACGGTTTGTTTTACCAGACGAGGCCAGGCATACATTGGCGGAATAAATGTTGGGCGAAAGAAAACACCGGGTAATTGCATTACGACACCCTTTGTTGGTTCTATACCCCCACTCCTTTCACATTAATCCCAGATTAATATGTTTTCTTAAAAGGAACCTTAAAATTCCTTTAAATTTACCCCTAAACCTTAAAAAAATTGAATTTTTAAAGTTATAACTGACATAACTATATCATAAAACGGGTGAAAGGGGAAGAGGGAATTTGACAAAATTTCAGTTTTTTACCCAAACAATACCTTAAAATTTTTTCGAGACACTTACGTTTAAAAACCCGATCCTGCTCAAATAGATACGCCTTAAAAACACTTTAGCATACCTCCCCGTCAATTGTTTGACAGAATTCTGACCTCGAGCCGACGATTAGGCGACGATAGGTTGGATAAAGGGTCTGCCTAAAGTTTGGGATGCGCCCGTTTAGTTTTATCTGCTTGCTCTCCCAATTGGGCGTGTGTTATAATTTTGCTGAAATGTCTCAAAAAACACGCGCTCCCCGCAACCAAACTATAACCCTCACCGCCGCAGAAAAAGTGAGCTACCAGGCGCGACTCAAGCGCCTGAACTGCCCGGCGTCCGTTGGCGCCATCCTGAACAAAACCATCTGCCAAAATCTGTTTGAGACGTTGGCCTACCTGCCTGCTCAATTTGTGGACCTGCTGTTTATTGACCCGCCCTACAATCTGGATAAAACTTTCAATCAACACAATTTCAGCCAAAAGCCGCTAGAAGAATACGAAGCGTGGCTGGAATCCTGGCTGGCCCCGTTAAGTAAAATCCTCAAGGCCACTGCCTCCATCTACATCTGCGGCGATTGGCAATCGGCGGCGGCCATTCACCGGGTGGCGCAAAAGTATTTTGTTGTGCGCAATCGGATAACGTGGGAACGGGAAAAAGGGCGCGGGGCCAAAGCCAATTGGAAAAATGCCTCTGAGGACATCTGGTTTTGCACCATGTCCGACACGTATACGTTTAATGTGGAAGCGGTCAAACTCAAACGGCGGGTCATTGCGCCCTACACCGAGCGCGGTCTCCCCAAAGATTGGACGGAATCGGAGGCAGGCCGTTTTCGCCTGACCCATCCCGCCAATCTATGGACCGACCTGACCGTGCCTTTTTGGTCAATGCCGGAGAATACCGACCACCCAACGCAAAAGCCGGAAAAACTTCTGGCCAAAATCATTCTGGCCAGCTCCCGGCCCGGCGACGTGGTGTTTGACCCATTTTTAGGTTCGGGCACCACCTCGGTGGTGGCCAAAAAATTGGGGCGGCAATATGTCGGCCTGGAAATTGATGAAACCTACTGCTGCCTGGCCGAAAAACGGCTGGAACGAGCCGAAACGGACAAGCGCATCCAGGGATATGAGGAGGGGGTGTTTTGGGAGAGAAACAGCAAGTAAATTAAACGATTGACGATTTTGAAAGTCCAATCGTAAATCATAAATCGTAAATCGGATGGGGCCGGTCGTCCTCCTCAACCGGCGGGGGAAACGTTTCCTCGTTTGGCTCCGGTTTTACCTCAACCGGCTTGGTGTCCAGAGAAATTTCAGCCGGCTTTGTTTCCACCACAACCGGGCCGGCATGGTCGTCATCAACAGGTTGGTCGTGCGGAACCGGGCGGCCGTCGCGGTCGTTATCAGACGTGAGCGGGGCTACGTGCGTGCCGCAGAAGGGGCAGACGTTCCAATTTAGATGCAGACTGTTGCGGCAGTTGGGGCAGACCTTTTTTAAGGTGGTGTGGCAATCGGGGCAAACAACCCATTCGTCTTTGACCTGGCGGGAACAGCCCGGACAACGAGGCCGCTCCTCCAAATCTTGCAGCAGGGCCTCTTCTTCCAGCGAACGTTCGTACAACTCCGCCAGGGTTACCGGCGGGCGTAGTAGAAAATAAATGATCAATCCCAGCGGCCCAAAAATAACCACCATCAGCGTGGCCAGCATAATGGCAAAAATATCCCGCGAACGAGCGCGCACATCGCGATACGTCCAAATAATCAAACTCAGCCACAAGGCAATAAAAAAAGCTCCCCCAAAGGCCAAAATCACTTGCAGGCCCGTTAAAATGAAGGAGGGGATTTGGATTTCAGATGGCATTGGATGTTGCTCCTTGTTAGAAATTAGAAAATAGAACGAGAAAATTTTGAAGACTTGAAACGATGGCCCGATTCTTCGGCGAGTCTCTAATTTCTAATCTTTTCTTTCTAATTTTCGTGTCCCCGCATTATACCATAACTTGACCCAGGCAAAAGATTGGCGGGTCAACTTTAACCCACGCCAAACCGTCATTTGGCCGATGATTTTTCCAAATGCACCAACAAAATACTAATATCCGCCGGATTAACCCCCGCAATCCGGCCGGCCTGGCCAACCGTAGCCGGGCGAAAGTGATCCAACTTTTGGCGGGCCTCGTTGCGCAGCCCGGTGATAGCATTGTAATCAAAATCGGGGGGAATGGTTTTGCCTTCAAGACGCTGCATCCGTTCCACTTGTTGCTGCTGTTTGGTGATGTACCCCTGGTATTTAACCTCGATGCTGACTTGTTCGGTGACAGCCCGGGATAGCGGCTCCGGCAGCGGCACCAGGGAGGCGATCACGTGGTAAGATATTTCGGGCCGGCGCAGGAATTGCAAACTGTTTACGCCGGTTGACAGCGGCTCCAGGCCAAAACCGGCCAGAATCTCGGCCGTGCCGTTGATGGGCGAGATATTGGTAGCCCGCAAACGCTGCAACTCGTTTTGCACGTTTTGCCGTTTGGCCTCAACCGCCTGGTAACGCGCCCTGGGCAATAGGCCCACCTCGTAGCCCAGCGGTGACAGCCGCAGGTCCGCATTATCCTGCCGCAGCAGCAGGCGATACTCTGCCCTGGATGTCATCTGGCGATAAGGCTCGGTGTGTTCTCGCGTTACCAGATCGTCAATCAACACGCCAATGTAGGCCTGGTCGCGTTTCAGGGTAAAGGGCGGGCGGCCCTGCACTTTGCGCACCGCATTAATGCCGGCCATTAAACCCTGCGCAGCAGCTTCTTCGTAGCCGGTAGTGCCGTTGATCTGCCCGGCGTGGAATAGCCCTTCCACCCGTTTGGTCTCCAGCCAGGCGTGCAATTGGTCGGGCGGCGCGTAATCATATTCAATAGCGTAACCCATGCGGATAATTTCAACCTGACGCAGGGCCGGGATAGAACGCACCATTTGCCACTGCACGTCTTCTGGCAGGCTGGTGTTGGCTCCTTGCAGATAAACCTCGGTGGTGTGCCAGCCTTCCGGCTCCAGAAAAAATTGGTGGCTTTCTTTGTGGGCAAAGCGCACAATTTTGTCTTCAATGCTGGGGCAATAGCGGGGGCCGGTCCCTTCGATAATGCCGGTGTAGAGCGGCGCTCTTTGCAGGTTGGCGCGGATGATGTTATGGGTTTCGGTTTGGGTGTGCACCAGGTAACACGGCAATTGCGGCCGCCACGCCGGTTGCCGTTCAAGGGGATAAACGGGATGGGGCGGTTCCTGCAACCAGGGAGGGGTGGCGCAGGCCGGGTCGCCGTTTTCCGTATATTCAAAACTGAAAAAAAGCGGCGTATCGCTGCCGTATTGCGCCTCGGTTTGGCTAAAATCAATGGTGCGGGCGTCGAGGCGAGGGGGGGTGCCGGTTTTGAGCCGCCCCAGGCGAAACCCCAGCCCGGCCAGCGATTTGGATAGTGCCGCAGCGGGCCGTTCGCCGGCCCGGCCGCCGGGGGTAATATTTTCACCCGTGATCAGGCGTCCGCCCAAAAAGGTGCCGGTGGTTAAAACCACGGCCTGGGCGTAATAATGGCTGCCGTACTGGGTGAGTACTCCCTTGATGCGATCATTTTCCACCAACAATCCATCCACCATCATCTGTTTGACGTGCAGATTGGGGGTATTTTCCAGGGTGCGCTGCACGTGCCAGGCGTATCTTTTTTTGTCGGCCTGGGCGCGTAGGGCGTGAACGGCCGGCCCCTTGGAATAGTTGAGCAGCCGGATCTGAATATAGGTTTGGTCAATTAATTTGCCCATGGCCCCGCCCAGCGCATCAATTTCCCTCACCAGGTGGCCCTTGGCCGGGCCGCCCACGCTGGGGTTACAACTCATCCAGGCAATGGTGTCTAAATAAATGGTCAGCAGCAGGGTCCGCGCCCCCAGCCGGGCCGCGGCCAGCGCGGCTTCAATACCGGCGTGTCCCCCGCCCACCACAATCACATCGTAGGTTGAACCAATCATCGTATCATCCCAAAAAAGCAGGGCATAGGTGCTCCCTACTTATTTTCAAAAAAATAAGTATAGCGCAGGCAATGGCGCAAGGCAAACCGTGTTCGGCCCAAAGTTGGCCCCAACTTTGGCCAAGGGCCAATCCTGAGCTATCCAAAAAACCCAAAAAATAGCGTCCCCACCTCAAAATCGGATGTTGGTCGGCTCTATTTGGGTTAAACGTCGTCTCTTTTTTAGAACCATAGTGTTATAATCAAGCGATCTTATTTTTGAGGATAAAAGTCATTATGTCTCGAAGAGTAGTAATTACGGGCCTGGGCGCAGTTACGCCGGTGGGTAATACGGTTGACGAAGCCTGGGAAAATTTGAAAGCTGGAAAAAGTGGCATTGCCCTCATTACCCGGTTTGACCCGGCGGATATGGCCACCAAGTTTGCCGGTGAGGTGAAGGGGTTTGACGCCGATGCGTTGTTTGGCCGTAAAGAAGCGCGGCGCATGGACCGTTATACCCATCTGGCTATGGAAGCATCGCGCCAGGCCATTGAAGACTCTAAAATCTTAGGAAACGGCCTCAATCGGGACCGCGTGGGCCTGGTGATTGGTTCTTGTGTGGGCGGTTTAGAAACCACCTTAAGCCAGTACGACGTGTTAAAGGAACGTGGTCCGGCCCGGATCAATCCTTTTGCTATTCCTATGCTCATCCCCGATACGGCGGCAGCCCGCATTGCCATTGAATATAATCTCCGTGGGCCAAATATGGCTGTGGTAACAGCCTGCGCCACCGGCTCTAATGCCGTAGGCGAAGCCTTTGAGATGATTGCGCGGGGCGCGGCGGATGCCATCATTGCCGGAGGCGCGGAATCGGCTGTGCATCCCCTGATTGTGGGGGGATTTAATGTAATGAAAGTGCTCTCGGAAAATAATAACGACCCGGCGGGAGCGTGCAAGCCGTTTGACCTGAGCCGGGACGGTTTTGTGATGAGCGAGGGCGCGGTGGTGATGGTGCTGGAGGAATTGGAGCATGCCCAAAAGCGCGGGGCTAATATTCTGGCCGAGTTCATTGGCTACGGCACTTCGGTGGATGCGTTTCATATGGCCGCTTCCCCGGAAGACGCCAGTGGCGCTATTTTGTGCATGCAGCGCGCCATTGAGCGGGCCGGGATCAGGCCGGAAGAGGTTGACTATGTTAACACGCACGGCACCGGCACGCCCATGAATGACAAAGCCGAAACCAAAGCGATCAAAAAGGTTTTGGGCGAACACGCCTATGATATAAAAATGACCTCTTCCAAATCAATGACAGGCCACATGTTTGGGGCGGCCGGTGCCATTGAGTCGCTGGTTTGCGTCAAAACGCTGGTTGATGGTATCATTACCCCCACTATCAATTATGAAACCCCGGACCCGGAATGTGATTTAGATTGCACTCCCAATACCGCCCAAAAGGCAGATGTTTCCGTTGCTTTATCAAACTCTTTTGGGCTAGGGGGGCATAACGCCACCATTATTCTGAAAAAATATATCGAGGGCTAAGTTTTTACGAGTTCAATAGCTCAAGGAGGAGAAGCGTGCCAAATCCGTGTTTTTTGGATTTGGCATTTCCTATTCGCCAGGCATCTGGCGCTTTCGCCAGGCATCTGGCGCGCTCACCACAAACCCGCTTTTATTATTAGACTTGTTCCTGTATAACACTTTTTTAGACGCAAGCAGATTTTGGACGTAGATTCATGCAGATTTTCAGGATTTTATTTTTTCAATCAGCGGTTTTCTGCGAAAATCTGCGTCCTAATTCTCATTGTTTATTGGGGAACAACTCTATTTTGTTGAAATTTACAGTCAGGCCCTAATTTCCGGCCAATAAGTTTTTTGGGCAACGCAAAAACGGGTTTTTTGGGTAGAACGCCGGGGGTTGAGACGGGATGAAACACAGGCGTAACTTAAGGGGCCAAAGCGTGTTTCATGTTTTGGGTTTTAAGGAGTAACTACATGACCACTTATGCGCACATTGTTGGCTGGGGTAAATATGTTCCCGTAAAAGTTGTCACCAACGACGATATTGCCGCCTTTATGGATACCTCTGACGGGTGGATAAAATCCCGCACCGGCATTTCGGAACGGCGTTTTGCCAGCGATGGCGAAACAACCGCCTCGATGGCTATTGAGGCGGCCAAACTGGCCCTGGACCGGGCGCGGATCACTCCCTCGGTGGTGGACCTGATTATTGTGGCCACCCTTAGCCCGGAGCATATTTTCCCCTCCACTGCCTGCCTGGTGCAGGACGCCCTGGGCGCAACCCACGCCGGGGCGTATGATTTGAGCGCCGCCTGCGCCGGCTTTATCTATGCGCTTTCCATGGCGGCGGCCATGATTCGTTCAGAAGCCATCAAGGTCGCGCTCGTCATTGGTTCCGAAACTCTCTCCCGGGTGTTGGACGACCAGGACCGGGGCACCTATCCCCTCTTTGGCGATGGAGCCGGGGCGATTGTTTTGCAGGCCAGCCCCACCTCCGGCGGAATTCTGTCTACCCAATTAGGCGCAGACGGCTCTGGCGCCGAATACCTTTCCATCCCGGCCGGGGGCAGCAAACTGCCCACCTGCCAGGATACGCTGGATAATCGCCTGCATTACATTCAGATGAACGGCCGGGAAGTCTACCGTTTTGCCACCCGGATTATGAGCCGCGCCGCTAAACAGGCTTGCGCCAAAGCCGGCGTTGACTTGAGCGAAATTGACCTCTTTATTCCCCACCAGGCCAACATCCGCATCATCGAGAGCGCCCGTAAAGATTTGAAAATTAGCGAGGACAAAGTTTTTACCAATCTGCATAAATATGGCAACACCTCCACGGCCTCCATCCCCATTGCGCTCTGTGAAGCCATTGAACAGGGCCGCATTCAGGCTGATGACAAATTGGTGATGGTTGGCTTTGGCGGCGGCCTGACCTGGGGGGCGAGTGTGGTCCAGTGGGGCGTGCCCATGCCTTACCGGCGTCGCCAGTGGTGGTATCGTGGTTTGCGCTGGCTGGTTTACCGCTGGGCTAAAATTCGCTCGGCGGTGGTCCGAACGTGGTGGCGTATTGAAAGCCTGATTCCCCTAAAGAATGGGAATGGCGCAGGTCCCCCCGCTAAAGAAGAAAAAAAGGACCTTCACCAAATGCATAGTGACAATGGGGCTAAAGCAAAGCCAACGCCGGATATTCCGGTCAAGCCGGATATTCCGGTCAAGCCGGATATTCCGGTCAAGCCGGATATTCCGGCCAAGCCGGATATTCCGGCCAAGTTGCCTGTGACTCAACCGGCGGAAACCGAAGCCGAGAAAGTGCCAGAAGTCGAACCGCCATTTGACCATAACTGAGCTATGAACAAAATCGAACCAACCATTCAACTGGATCAATTTATGAAATTGAAGGGGCTGGTTGGCACAGGTGGCCAGGCCAAGCTGATTATTCAAAACGGCGAGGTGTTGGTAAATGGCGTGGTCGAAACCCGGCGCAAGAAAAAACTCAAGGCCGGGGATAAAGTCACTTTCAACGGCCGGGTATTTTTTGTTGAATTCTAACTATTCACGCATGTCATTCCGAAGTGAGGAATCCCTCAAGACTAACTTTAACTAGAATTTTGGCGGGCAAAAACGATTTTTTGATAAAAAACAACCTGTTTTTCCAGAAATTGGCTCCCCTTTCCTCGTTATAATACTCCCTTTTTCTAAATAAGAGCTAAGAAAGGTTTACCAGATGGGCGTTGTTCATCATTTTAAAGGTGATAATGAAAATTGGGATTGGGAAGGTGTTCCCGTTCAGAATTATGGCCCGGCTCGCCCCGGGGTTTCGGTGCGGCGCTTTATCAGCGGTCAGGATAATTCCAACAATATGGAATTGCGCTATTTTGAATTAGAACCCGGCGCGTGCAGCAATTTTGAGCAGCACAATTACGAACACGCCGTGCTGGTTTTGCGCGGGCAAGGGACAGTTTGTTTGGGAGAAGAAGTTTTTCCAATCCGGTTTGGCGATGCTATCTTTGTTGAAGCAGATGAGATTCATCAATTTCGGGCTGCCCAGGATGAGGCCCTGGGTTTTATGTGCGCTGTTTTGGATAAAGAACTGCGCGTGGCGGTGCATGGAGAACAAAAGCTGGTTATCTTTGATGATGAGAGCAGTGAACCCAACTCGGGCCGGCTAAAGGCATAGTTTACGATGACCAATCTCACCCTTCTCTCCTGGAACGTTAACGGCGTCCGCGCCATCCACCGTAAAGGATTTCTCACCTGGTTGAAAGACACTGCCCCTGACATTCTGTGTTTGCAAGAAACCAAAGCAAGCGCGTCTCAACTGCCCGTCGCCTTAGCCCAACCGGAGGGATACCAGGCTCATTGGCACAGCGCCGAACGCAAAGGCTACAGCGGCACCGCCCTGATCACCCGCCAGGAACCTCTCTCCATGCAATTTGGGCTGGGACTGGAGGAGTTTGACCGGGAAGGCCGGACCATTATTGCCGAATATCCTCTTTTTACCCTCATTAACTGCTATTTTCCCAACGGCGGCCGCGACCACGGCCGGGTGCCCTTTAAACTGGCCTTTTATGATGCGTTTTTAGAAAAATGCGAGCAGTTGCGCAAACGGGGTCAACCCGTGATATTTTGTGGCGATATTAACACTGCCCATGGCTGGATTGATCTGGCCAATCCAAAATCCAACCAAAACACAACGGGTTTTTTACCCGAAGAGCGGCTTTGGCTGGATAAAGTGGTGGCGGCCGGGTATGTCGACACCTTCCGTTATTTTTATCCCGAAACCGCCGGCCAATATACCTGGTGGTCAATGCCCACGCGCGCGCGAGAACGGAATGTCGGCTGGCGATTGGATTATTTTTTTGTGGCGTCGGAGTTTATGGAACACGTTGTGGATGCCTTCATTTTGCCGGAGGTGATGGGCAGCGATCATTGCCCGGTGGGATTGCAGATACAGGTATAGGCAACTGTTAAATAGGTTGACGCCTTTGCCAACTGCTTCAACTTCCCCGGCCAGCTCAAAGCCTAATATGGTTACTTTTTGGGGCCGGAAGAGACCATTGTACAGCCTGGCCATAAATGGATCGGCTTTTCGCATGCGCCAGTCCCCTGCCGTGACGGTGGTGGCATATATTTTTACCAGTATTTCATTGTCCTTGGGCACAGGTTTTTCTACCTCTTTGAGGTGAAGAACATCCGGTGGCCCATATTTTGTGTAGACAATGGCTTTCATTTTTCTATCCTTCCTCTGTTGATGGATTGGGTATTCTGGCGCCTTTAATGAAAAGCCAGAAGATCAGTTGGTTTTTACACCACCGCGCCCAAGCGACTGCGCAACATGATAATCCCTACCCATGCGAACCAGACAATCATACTTAGCCCAAAAATCATCACGGCCACCTCGGTGAACGCCGGCACAATTGAGGCGATGCCCGCCACGCCGATGACCAAGCCAAGATAGTTGAGCGCCTGGTTAAACCCGCCTACCCGCAAAGCGGCCCAACTTAGCAACAGAATCCATAGGCCGCCGATAAGCTCGTTGCCACTGGTTATGCCGTTTTCTACCGTCATCAGCGCCAGCCAAACCGTTTCAGCCTGAGCCGGGTCTTGGCTATAAAAATTAACAATTTCGCCAAAGTCGTGGAGCATCAGGTTGCCGCTGCCAATAATCAGGCCGGCCCAGATAAGGCCTAACACGGTTGTGATTTGCATCATGGCCGGTAAGCCGACTTTCAACCGCTCGTAGATTGCCAGCGCCACCACTACCATACAAAAACCGGCTACCCAATAAGCAATCAGGATCCAAACGTACATAAGGCTCTGGTAATTTGGCAGTAGGGCCAAGTACCGGCCGGGATCGGCGTCAAGAATGGGGGTCAGTACGGTAAGATACAAGCCTATGCCCACCACATAAGCTGCCGCGTGGGCCAGGGCGGCAATGCCGCCTGCTTTCTGTAAATTGTTCATTTTTATTCTCCTTTTTTACTCCCAGGCCTCAAGCATGGCCCGGATGATGTCTTTATAACGATAATAAACTACAGAATGACCCTCGCCGGGGTAAATTGTTGGCTCAACACAAGCCGGGATGCGTCGGCACACGTATTCACTCACGCCGGGGTGTACGGCCGTGTCTTCTGCGCCGTGGAACACCAACACCGGTGGGGCCTGGATTTCCTCAAGCGCAAAGGGCCAATCCAGCCGCTCAATGGTGAACTCGCGGGTCACCCCGGCGGCGCCCTGGCGAAACGCCTCGATCATTTCAGCGCCGTATTCATGGCGAAACTCCTGCGTAAAAAAATAGTCATCCTTGGCCGACATTTCAAAACCGCCGGAAGTTTCCATAACCCCCAGCGGGTCGTTAAAGAACATAATCCGTGACAATCTGAAAATTGTGTGCATGAGCCACGGGCCATTATTTGCGCTCCAGATGAACAGTTTATTGGCCCCGGAACCGTTAAAGGTAGCGCTATCGTTCAGCACGCTTTGCGGATAATCGTGGCTGGCATAAGGGCCTTCGCCGGCCACAAGGACGGCTATCGCAACGCGCTCCGGGAGTTGGTGGGCAACCACAGCGGCGTAGGGGCCGCCGGAACTCCAACCCAGCACCGCAAAACGCTCAATATCCAGGTGGTCAGCCAGTTCGCCAACATCGTTCGGCCAGTCAAGATAGGTTCGATCCTCCTGGAAGTGGGACAAGCCGTAGCCGGGGCGATCAAGGGCGATCATACGGATACCCAACTGCCGGTTGAGGTCGTCAAACATAAGCCCCTCGAGGCGCGAACCCGGCCCCCCGTGGAAGTAGAACACCGGACGGCCTTCAGGGTCTCCAGTTTCCAGGTAAGCCAGGGTGCGGCCATCTGAAAGTTGGATCGTCTCCCCCGCCGAGCTGAAGGCAAAGCCCTCCGCCAGCGCCGGTTCGTAGACGAAGATACCGACGACGGCGATCAGAATAATGATCAGTATCGCCAGGATAATGATCGAAAAAATTTTGAGTAATCGTTTTGCGAACATTGGTTTCAATTCCCCTGATCTATTGGATCTAATTATGTTCCACCGTGATGACGACGTGTCCCTTTTTCTGCCCTGATTCAACATAGCGGTGCGCCTGGGCAGCCTGTTCCATCGCAAAGGTTTTATCAATGACCGATTTCAACTTTCCAGCCTCGATCAGCGCTTTGACGGCAAGTAAATCTTCCGTACTCCCCGGCGCCAGCGCGCAGATCACTTTTTTGCTGCTGCCGGTTATGGACGTCCAGAGCATTTGCCAAAGTTGCTTCGTCTTAAAGCTGGCCAAAAGATAGCGCCCGTTGGGCGTTAGCGAGTTTTTGCACCGGGAGAAGGAACTCTTGCCTAAGATGTCGAAAATAAGGTCATACGTTTCGCGATTTTGGGTAAAATCCTCCTGAGTGTAATCAATGACATGATCCGCGCCCAGCGATTTCACAAATTCCAATCTGGGAGTGCCGCAGACGCCGGTCACTTCCGCCCCGGCATCTTTGGCAATCTGAACCGCCGCTGAACCTATTCCGCCGCTGGCGCCATTGATCAAAACCTTTTGCCCCGGCTGAATATTGCCTTTATTCCTCAGCAGATTAATGGCCATGATGGCCCCCATCGGAAGGACAGCGGCTTCTTCGTGGGTAATATTGGCCGGTTTTCGGGCCAGCACGCCGTCTTCGGGCATACAAAAATACTCGGCATACGCGCCCATACTCTGACCTGGAAAACCAAACACCGGATCGCCCGCTTTGAATAACGTTACCTCTTTGCCGGCAGATTCAATTTCCCCGGCAAACTCGCTGCCCAGTATCTTTAGCTTGGGTTTATTGAGGCCAAAAAATAGGCGGGAGAGGAGCCAGAATAAAAAGGGCATATTGAACTGGCGCGGCGAGACATTTTTGAAATTCCGAGCGAGCAAGTCGCCGTAATTAACCGAGGCCGCATATACTTTTATCAGAACTTCATTCTCCTTGGGCGCCGGTTTTTCTATCTCTTGGAGTTGCAGAACCTCCGGCGGCCCGAATACGGTGTATACAATTGCTTTCATTTTTGTTTTCGTCCTTTCTTGATTAATTGTAGTTATGGTCATTTTGGGCTATTAACGGGCTTGCGCTATGGCCGGTTGTTGAACCTTTACCCCCTCATTGACTAACACTTTTAACATTTGACATCCTGAGCATCAAACCATACCTTTATGGCAGGAGACAATCAGATAACGATGAC
>JAFGDY010000272.1 GCA_016931895.1 Anaerolineae bacterium | reverse complement strand
CTGATCCGCGAGCAAGGTGGGTTACAGATCAGTACCAATAAAGAAGAGATGATCGAACAACTTCGCCAAACCCGACGCGAGATCTTTGAGGCCGAGTATGCGCATCTGTATCGATAGTATCCTGTCCTGACCTGGAGCGAGGAAGTGGATGAAGTACACTGAGAAATGTCCCCGTTGTGCTGGAGTGGTGGTTGAAAAGGAAGTCACCGAGGTTCTATATGGTGGGGTCAATACCGCCTTTTTGAAGGTCAAGGTTGGGATCTGCCTTTTGTGTGGTGAACGATTGTATACCCCGGAAGTAGTAAGGCAGTTTGAACAGATCGAGACTAGACTTGCGCGACAGGAAACGGCGGACTTTCAACCTGTGGGCCAGTCGTTTGAAGTAGAGTTGGGTGGACAAAATTCCACTTGAAGTTGGCTTGGAATTGAAAATGTGGGTCAAAGTTGTTTTGACCAAACGGATGATATGAATTAGAATTACGGAAAGCGAGGATTTTTTTGAGCCGTTTGAGTATGGAGGCAATTGAGTGATGACAGTTACAGAAAGCATCCAGCAATACGTCCAAAAATTACCCACCTCTCTTCAGATAGAAGTGTTGGATTTTGTAAAATATCTACTGTTCAAAAAGGAACAGGAAGTATTGAGTGATCAGGATGATTCGGCTTGGTCAGATCTGTCCTTGGAATTGGCGATGCGAGGGATGGAAGATGAGAACTTACCCGTCTATACTCGTGAGGATTTACAGGAAGTATTCTCGTGAGAAAACCGGGTCAGATCGTATTATTCCAGTTTCCACAGACTGATATTGTTCAAGGGAAGTTGCGACCAGCTTTATTGCTAGGAAAACTGCCGGGCCCCTATGATGACTGGTTGATGTGTATGATTTCATCCCAGATGCACCAATATATCGAAGGCTTTGACGAAATCATTGATAGTGGGGCTGCTGGTTTTTCTCGAACGGGGTTGAAAAGTTCAAGTGTTATTCGAGTAGGACGTTTAGCTGTGGTCGAGGAAAGTATTTTGCTTGGTGCCATTGGTGAGATTGATCAGGAAAGATTAAATCGTATCAAAACTAATCTGTCTACTTGGTTGACGGAGTCTTAAATTCCGATTTATCTCGCCAGCCCGACCATTGTGTGAATTCAGTCGCCAGTTAGTGAGACCTAATCTTTGCTATTATTAAGTTGGTAAGTTACAGTACAGCCGTATTACTTGCAAGTTGCTAACCAGATAAAACAAAAAAGCCCTTGCACTATGAATATGAATTCACAATACAAGGGCCGAAAGCCAAAAATTTATCGGTTTTACTCTTTATTGAAGCTTAAAAGTCCCACAGGTCATCTTCGGTGCAGAGTTCTAACTCAAGCACCAGTCTGACCGGCGAGTACAACGGTTCATCGTCGGGGTCTGGAAAGGTGAGAACGAAATCTTTCGTGTCACCTCCGGAGCAAGCCCCGTCGCTCCCGTTATGTCAAGTTGTTATGTAAAAAAGAGGCGCTAACTTCAGCGCTTCTTTTTTTGTTTGTCACAGGTTTAGTCTCGACGAAACCCACAAAGATTTCTTCAAGAACTGATAGTCGCACACAAAAACTGGCCGGATCAGTCTAGCAGCCAGCACAAGATGGCACAATCGTACTTTGCCGGTCAGGGCACTATGTGCAGGGTACCTTGACCGCCTATCGCCCATTTGAGTAATATTAATTGCTAACAGAGCTATCTCAACATAGCTCTGTTTTATTTTTAAAATCGCTCATCCGAGTATAGGCAAGATACGCCAGAAATGATAGGATGAAGTAGGGGTATGATTTATCCCGATTTACATATATTTTTAGGAGGCATAAAATGGATTTGTTTAGCAATAAAACAGTTGTTGGTTTGTTTGATAATCAGGAAGACCTGGGACAAGCCCTGTCAAAACTCCACCAACAGGGATTTGGCGAGGAAGAGGATGAGCTTATCTTGGTAGACCAAGATCATGTGGCCGGAGAAAACCCTTTTCTGCAACAAGAAAAGCAGGTTGTAGTCCCACCTTTGCCCACTTCAGGCGATGGAATAAGCGCCGTTCTTGATAATGATATTCCGGCAGATGACGAGATACCGGAAACCGTTTTGGAAGAAAAACTGATGGATTTGGGCATTGGGGAAAAAGAGGTCGGTTTTTACGCCCGGCAAGTGAAACGCGGTAATACCCTGGTTGTTGTTGAAACCGACGACGAAAAAGCGCAACAAGCGTACGATATTATGCGCCACTTCAATGCTAAAAGTTCAGTCTCGTAAAAACAAAGGACAAGAAAGGAAAACTACCGATGGTACGTTATGGCATTGAAAGCAAACTTAATCCTACCGAAGCTATTGATGCTGCCGTGGCTTATTTTGGGGCCGACGGTATCGGCCTGGAAATACAGGATAAAGGCAAAAACTGCGTAACCTTTACCGGCAGCGGCGGGTATGTTTCGGTGGTTGCTTGTCAGCCGGAAGATGAGTCCCCCGCCGGTTCAGAATTAGAGTTGGAAACCCGCGAGTGGGATTATGATGTGAAACGATTTATGGGCAAAATTTAAACCGTAGAAAAGAGCAGAATTTATGGCCAGGCAACACAGTCCCAATAAAGATTCCCCCGCCGGGCATAATCAGCACGGTGACCAGCAGCACCAACACGATCATACCGGCCACGAAATCATGTTTCGTAACCGATTTTGGGTGTCGTTGGTATTGAGCATCCCGGTGCTGCTTTACAGCCCGACCATTCAGGCATGGCTGAATTTTTCTATGCCGGTCTTTCCGGGCAGCTGGTTGGTCACCCCGCTGTTTTCTATTATCATTTTTTTCTACGGCGGGCTACCGTTTTTGCAAATGGCCGGGACCGAGCTAAAAAATCGGCAGCCGGGCATGATGACCCTCATCTCGCTGGCTATCACTGTCGCTTTTGTCTACAGCCTGGGCACTCTCTTTATCAACCTGGGTACCGGCTTTTTTTGGGAACTGGTGACGCTGATTGACGTGATGCTGCTGGGTCACTGGCTGGAAATGCGCAGCGTGCGCCAGGCCTCCGGCGCGCTGGATGAACTGGCGAAACTGATGCCCGACACCGCCGAACGCATTACCGGCGACGATCAAACCGAAGAAGTCAAGGTGAGCGAGCTTAAAGCCGACGACCGCGTGCTGGTGCGCCCGGGGGCCAGCGTGCCCGCCGACGGCGAGGTTATGCGGGGCAATTCTCGGGTTAACGAGGCCATGATTACCGGCGAGTCTAAGCCGGTTAAAAAAGAGCCGGGCGACGAGGTGATTGGCGGCGCGGTCAACGGTGACGGCAGCCTGCGGGTCAAAATCACGGCCACCGGTGACGACACCGCCCTGGCCGGCATTATGCGTTTGGTAGATGAGGCGCAGCGCAGCAAATCAAACACCCAGCTTCTGGCCGACAAAGCCGCAGCCTGGTTGTTTTACATTGCCCTGGGCGTAGCCGTACTCACCGCCATTGGTTGGAGTGTGGCGCTTGGGTTCAATATTGAGGTTTTGAAGCGGGTGGTCACGGTACTGGTGATTGCCTGCCCCCACGCGCTGGGGCTGGCTATCCCCTTGGTGGTGGCGATTACCACCTCGCTGGCGGCCACCAACGGCGTTTTAGTCCGCGACCGGCTGGCGATGGAAAGCGCCCGTAGGCTTGATATGATTATTTTTGATAAAACCGGCACCCTAACCAAAGGCGAACAGGGCGTGGTTGGCCTGAAAACCGAAACCGGCGATGATGATGACGCCCTGGCCCTGGCCGCCGCCATAGAAGGCGACTCGGAGCATATGATCGCCCGGGGTATCCGCCAGGCCGCCATAGAGCGAGAGCTGACCCTGCCTGAGGTAAACGATTTTGAAGCTATCAAGGGGCGTGGGGTGCGGGCCACTTATCAGGGGCAATCTGTTTATGTGGGTGGTCCCAGCCTGCTAGATAAGCTTGAACTTGACTTGCCCGCTGATCTGGCCCGGTTTACCCGTGAGGCGGGTAAAAAAGGCCAGGCCGTTGTTTATTTGATCCGCCAGGAGCAAGTGGTGGCCGCTTTTGCCCTGGCCGACGTGATTCGCCCGGAAAGCAAAGAGGCTGTTGATCAATTGCACCGTATAGGCGTTGACGTCGCCATGCTCACCGGCGATAGCGAGGCCGTAGCCGAAGCTGTGGCTAAGGAACTGGCGATTGACACCTATTTTGCCCAGGTACTGCCCGAAGACAAGGATGAAAAGGTAAGCAACTTGCAAAAAGATTATCAGGTGGTGGCGATGGTGGGCGATGGCGTGAACGACGCCCCGGCCCTGACCCGCGCCAATATTGGCATCGCCATTGGCAGCGGCACCGATGTAGCCGTCGAATCGGCGGGTATTATTTTGGTGCGTAGCAATCCGTTGGATGTGGTGAAAATTGTGCAACTCAGCCGGGCCAGTTACCGCAAAATGCAGCAAAATTTGGCCTGGGCCACGGGCTATAACGTGATAGCCCTGCCGTTGGCCGCGGGCGTTCTGGCTCCCCTCGGCTTTGTGCTATCGCCGGCAGTAGGCGCGTTGGTGATGTCGTTGAGCACCATAATTGTGGCTGTTAACGCGCAACTGCTGCGTCGCGCCGAATTGTGAAATGTTTTTGTATCAGGAGGATATTGTATGTCAAAAGAAAAAGACCAAAAACAAATCAAAAAACTTTTTTCACCACCGGGAACCGGGGAAACCGAAACACAAGAAAGCGCTGATTTGTTCGCGGCACCCAACCCTGGAGAAAAAGAAGAAGCGGAAGATGTCGATGCAGCGGGAGATTTGGCCGAAGATGATTTGATTAACACCCAATACAGCAACGGGCACACCTATAACCCTCAAATCGCAGCGGAGCAAGGGCTAACCTATACCCCGCCGCACGACCCGGCGGTCCTGCCCGACGATGACCCGCAAGGTGTCGAGATTGCCGCCGGATTTGCCCCCGGTATGGAAAATTCCGACCCTGATATTGAGCGCCTGCCCGGCCATGTAGATAACAACGATCTTGATTTACTGGACGATGTTTACGAAGCCCTCCGCCTTAACAGCGAAACCGCCCATTTGGATAACGTGAAAGTTCAGGTCAACCGGCGCAATGTTTATTTATTGGGTACGGTTGACACTCAGGATGATATTGGACGGGTGCATACCATTGTGCGCGGCTTAAAAGGCGTGCGAGTCATCAGAAACAATTTGCAGGTAAACCCATCATGAACGCCGATACCCAAAAAAACGCCGAAGGCATTCTCTTTACCGATCAATACCAGCTCAGTATGGCCCAACTTTACTACCGGCAAGGTCTTCACGAAAAAGAGGTGCAATTTGACCATTTTTTCCGCGACTACCCTGACTACGGCCCTCATCGGGCCGGGTACTGCATTAATGCCGGGCTGGAATGGTTGCTGGATTGGCTGCAAACCGCCCGCTTCAACAATGAGACTATTGCCTATTTGCGCAGCCAGACCGGCCAAACCGGCGCTCCGATATTTGACGACGATTTTCTAGCGTGGCTGCAAAACAACTTCAGTTTTGACCACCTGACTATCCGCGCCATTCCCGAAGGACGGGTCGTCCATCCACACGTACCGCTGACTGTAGTTCAAGGGCCATTGGCTGTGGCCCAAATTCTGGAAACATCGCTGCTTAATCATCTCAATTATCAAACCCTGATCGCCACCAAGGCGGCCCGCATTCACCAGAGTGGCGAGGGCCAGTTGCTGCTGGAATTTGGTCTGCGCCGGGGGCACGCTACCGGCGCCAACGCGGGCGCCAGAGCCGCGCTCATCGGTGGCGCCAATTTCACCTCAAACGTTGGCGTCTCGTATGTATTGGGCCTGCCGCCCAAAGGCACCCACGCGCACAGTATGGTGCAAGTCTTTATGGCCCTGGGCATGGGCGAACTGGAAGCTTTCCGCGCCTACGCCGAAGTTTATCCCGACGACTGCCTGCTGCTGGTTGACACCATTGACACGCTGGGCAGCGGCGTTCCCCACGCGATTACCGTTTTTGAAGAGTTGCGCCGCCGGGGACACCGGCCGGTCGGCATCCGGCTGGATTCCGGCGATCTGGCTTACCTCAGTATTCACGCCGCCAAAATGCTCAATGAGGCCGGTTTTTCCGACACCGCGATTGTGCTTTCGAATGATCTCGACGAACTGGTTATCTGGCAAATTTTGACCCAAATCAACCAGGAAGCCGAACGATTTGGCGTTGACCCCAACCACCTGCGGCGGCGCCTGGTCTACGGGGTGGGCACGCGGTTGATTACCTCGCACGGCGCACCGGCGCTGGGCGGCGTTTACAAATTAGTGGCCGTATGCGACCAGGCTAACTGGATACCGGCCATCAAGATTTCCGAAAATCCCGCTAAAACCCCTAATCCGGGACACAAACACGCCTGGCGGTTGTACGACCAACGCGGCCATGCCACCGCAGATTTATTGAGTCTTGATGATGAAGACCCGCGCCAGATGGAGACCATCTTGCTGCAACACGGGTCGGACCACACCAAACACCGCCAACCGACGCAAACAGAAATTACCAAAATAGAACCGCTGCTGGTTGATGTGTGGCATAAGGGCAAGTTGGTTTACGATTTACCTGAATTGGAAGCCATCCGGCAATGCCGGCAACAAGATTTAGACCGCCTAGATGCGGGCGTCAAACGAATTATGAATCCACACATTTACCATGTCTCGCTCACGCAACGGCTGTGGAAGCGCAAGCAGCAGTTGATTGAGGCGACCAGAATCGGGACACAGTGAGAAACAATCCCGGCCTAAACTTTCGGGGCTTCCAGACACTCAACGAGGTTTCTCCCATAATCCAACCGGGCAATACGAATCATTGCCCATCCGAGTAAGGACAAAAGTTTCTTCAACCTGCCGGGGCTATCCAAAGATAACTCTTTTTTTATTTTAAAATCGCTCAAATTAGTATGGGCAGGGCGTTATCAAAGCGATACAATAAATACAATGAGTGAAAGAGGTGATTTATCTCAATGGCCCCAAATAGCGTTGCCGGCTCAAACAACATAAAACAAAAGGTTAAAACCTTTACCTTAAAAGATGGCCGCCGGGTAGTGATTCGCTCGATGCAGCCGGACGATGCCCCCTTATTGGTGCAATTATTCCACCGGCTCTCGGACCGTTCCAAACGGCTGCGCTTTCACGCCTCGGTCGAACATCTATCGCCGGAACAAATTGAAGAAGAGGCACAAAATCTGGCCAGGGTCAATACTCAATTAGATGTGGCGCTGGCTGCCACACTGGAAGATGATGGCGACGAACACATTGTGGCCGTTGTCCGGTTCAGCCGGACCAGGCCTACCGATACGTGGGCCGAAATTGCTATGCTGGTCCGCGATGATCTTCAAAACCAGGGGTTAGGCACGCATCTAACCCAAAGACTCACCCAAATTGCCCGTTCAATGGGCATCCACAAATTTGTCGCCTCTATTATTCCCGAAAATCGCCCGGTGGTGCGTATCTTTGAAAAACTGAACCTGCCCGTCCATCAGAAAAAATATATGGGCGAGACCCAACTTTCTGTCGAGATCAATTCGACCTCAAAAGGAGTTAGTCTATGATATGTCAATTTATTCCCAACGAAACCGTTGCCGTACCGGAAATTCCCTTTAAAGAAGAAATCAGGCTCAATGCCGACAAAACCGCATTGATTATTGTGGATATGCAAAACGACTTTGTGGATCCAAAAGGCCAATTGCTTGTTCAAGCAGCCCAGGCAACCATACCGCATATTAAAACTTTGCTTAAAACAGCCCGGAGTATGGGGATGCACGTGGCTTTTACGCAGGATACCCACTTTAAGAACGACCGTGACACCGCGGCTTCAGCTGGGCTGCGCTGGTTTCACGTCGTCATGCCTGCCGACGGTATTTCGGCCCAAACCGAATTTGATCAGGCGCTTACCTTGCGTCAGGTATCTACTTTGTACGCCGGCGATGTTGTCAAAGAGGAATGATTTATGGAGTCGGTTTTTTATCAATCGGCACAATTTCAGATACTGCTTGAGGTAATCCTGGCGGCCTTTTTGAGTGCCCTCATCGGGGTGGAACGTGAATTGGCCGATAAACCCGCCGGGCTGCGTACACACGTGTTGGTTGGCGGGGCGGCAGCCCTACTGGTTGGCCTCAGCGATGTTGCCGTTAATCATTTTGCCATAGACCTGGGTACCTCGGTCATTCGGGCCGACCCGATTCGGATTATGGAAGCCGTTGTTACGGGGGTGGCTTTTCTGGGCGCGGGCACGATTATCCGGCACAGCCCCCAAAAACAGGTGGAAGGGCTGACCACAGCCGCCTCCATTCTGGTGGCTGCCGCCATTGGCATCAGTGTGGCCTTGCAGCAGTGGATATTGGCTGTTGGCGTGGCCCTGCTGGTATTGGTGATTTTGCGTGGATTGGGCATGATAGAAAGACGGCTGGTCAACAAGACAAAAGTCAGGCAACAACCTTCAACTGAGCAATGAACAAATTTGCAAAAAATCTGGTAGACCAGTTAAAAAATGTTTATAACCGGCTTGATAAAAGTAGTGGCGGAATTTTTAACCTGATTGCAACATCGGTTGAAAGTTTTACCAACGCTAAAGCACCGCAAGCCGCGGCGGCTATAGCTTATTTTGCCCTGTTTTCGTTATTTCCCCTTTTGCTCCTGATTATTGCCGTCGGCAGTTTTATTTTAGAAAGAAATGTGGTGCAACAGCAGGTATCGCAAGCAATTGCCGAAAATCTACCCGGCGCTCAAAATTTGATTCAGCAGAATATTCAACGGGTGTTGGCGTTGCGGGGGACGGTTAGCATTGTGGGTATTGTGGGTTTGCTCTGGGCCGCATCGGGCGTGTTCAATACGCTGGCCTATAACATCAACGCCGCCTGGACCAAAGCAGATGTTCGCAATTTTTTAAAACGACGGCTGGTGGCACTCAGTATTGTGGGCGTATTGGTTGCCCTGCTAATCCTATCGGTGTTATCAACGTTTGTCACCAACTTGCTGGCGCAATTCAGCGTGCCGCTGGGTGATGGTATCGAGATTTACCAAACAGGATTGTGGCGAATTTGGTCAAACCTGTTGCCAGTTTTGTTAAGATTGGCGCTTTTTTGGGGGTTATACCGTTGGGTGCCCAATGCCCAGGTAAGCGGCTGGGCCGCCTTTTGGGGAGCGGTGTTAGCCACCACGGGTTGGGAATTGGCCACCAACGGATTTGCCTTTTTCCTCAGCAGCGGTCTGGCCAGTTACGAATTGGTTTACGGCTCGCTGGGAACCATTGTCGGGTTAATGTTCTGGATTTATCTGGGCAGCTTAATAACCCTGTTTGGCGCGCACCTGACGGCCACCATCACCCAACGTAATCACTCGACCGGATAATTTTGGGAACCACCAACTGTATCGGAATAGGCAGTTTGAAAGTTATTGCAGGAAGGAGTCAAAAGTATGATAAAAAGTAGCGATGTTATCGGCAAGCCTGTGCTAAAAAAAAGAAATTGATAAACAGGTAGAAACCATTGACGATATTATTTTCGATTCGAAAACCAAACCAGAAACTCAGGCGGCTGATGAGTTTATTTTTGTGCCTATGTCTATCATTAAAAAAGTGAGCCGGAATGTGGTCGTAATCAATGAAGCTATGGCCAACGTTTTAGATGGGGTGAGCGGGTAAAATGAGTGCTTATGATACCGAAAAAACTGATACTGATGAAATAATGGCCCAGGTTAGAAAGACGATCAACCGGCCCGAAGTGCGCGAAACCTGGCAAGAATTGACCGAGGTTGATAAAGTCAATGTGAATACGCAAGAACGGTTTGCTTCAATTCTGGGTGGCAGTGTTCTAATTGTGTATGGCTTGCTGCGAATCAGGTCCGTAGCCGGGTGGGGGTCTGTTACTGCGGGCAGCTATTTGCTGTACCGGGGTTTAACCGGCTATTGCCCGGCTTATCAGGTGTTGGGCGTGAATACTCTGAGCATTGTTGAGCAACAACACCTGAAAGCCGGGAAAAAGTTTGCGAGCCAAAAGGATTCCACCCCACGGGCAATACCCCCAACCAAAGAGCCGGTAAACACCCTTGAACCCGGCGATGGCGTGGACGAAGCTTTATGGGAAACATTTCCCGCCAGCGATCCCCCGGCCACCTATTAATCAAGAGTTTGTGTTCTCGGCAAGCCTTATTGGGCGATTTTTGGAGCGGTATGCGAAAACCGTACTGAATGTTGTTGACCTTGACTGCCAGCACGCTTGCCGCGAGTTGGAATATTTAAAAAGTGAAATCGAAACGGAGACTTGACCAGCTTGGCCCATTCACACTCAAACAACCCCAAAAATTACGGTCCGGTTTTTGCCCTGGGCATTGGGCTTAACATCATCTATATTGCGGTTGAAGCAGGCTATGGCTTATTCGCCAATTCATCCGCCTTACTGGCCGATGCCGGACATAATACCAGCGATGTTTTAAGCCTCTTATTGGCCTGGGGCGCCATCTGGATCGCCACAAAAAAGCCTTCGGGCAAATATACCTATGGCCTGCGCAAAAGTACCATTCTCGCCTCGATGATTAATGGCATGTTGATTTTTTTTGCCGCCGGACTGATCACATGGGAGGCTGTTCAAAAAATTCAAAATCCGGTCGAAATTCCCGGCAATATCATCATCATTGTGGCCGGTATTGGGGTGATTGTTAACGCCGCCACCGCGCTACTCTTTATCAACGATCAGAAGAAGGATATTAATATCAAAGGCGTCTTTTTGCATATGGCTGCGGATACCGGGGTTTCGCTGGGCGTTGTAATTGGTGGTTTAATAATTCAATATTTTGGCTATTATTGGATTGATCCCCTGCTCAGCTTCATCATTGTCGCCGTCATTGTCTACAGCGTCTGGGGGCTATTGGTCGATTCAGTAAATTTAGCCCTGGATGCAGTACCCAAAAATATTGACCTGAACCAGGTCAGATTATTTTTTGAACAAAATCAAAAGGTAGAAGAGGTGCACGATTTGCATGTATGGGCTATGAGCACCACCGAGACAGCCCTCACGGCGCATTTAGTGGTTCCAGAAGGCTCTAACGACCAGCTTATTTTTGAAATACGAGAAAAACTCAAAGAGAAATTTGATATTGACCACGCAACGCTTCAAATAGAGCAAACGTACAAGGATGATGAATACCGCAACAGGGATTGATAGAATCTATCTGTGCGGTATTTTTCGCTCCTTGCGCTATTTTGGCGTATCAGCCTGTCGTTTGTTGCCTGATTTTGCGAAACCAGAGTGTCAGGACAATAAAGGTCGTCAGGGTAGCCAGCACCCAACTGGCCCAATAATCTAACGGTGCGGGCAAATTGCTGGGATGCTCTGCGGCCTGCTTGCGTCGCTTCAATTCTCTTTCAAACGCTTTCGCCGCAACCGGATTATCAACTTCGCCCATATCAAAGATGATGGGCGCCAGCCGCAACCCCCCGGAACGATTCCAGGCCATAACGCGCAGGCTGCCATTCTCCGCGCTGGCGTCTACGTCGGCAACGTGAAAAGGTCGGGTGCCTCGTTCCAGCAGAGAAGTGACCAATGGTTTGAGCCAGGCCGATGAACCGGCCATAGCCTTGCCTTCCTTTCCACTTTCAAAGGCGCGTTCAATATGTTCCACCGGCGCGCCTAACTCGACCGACATATTCTGGTCATGCAGGGTAAATGTCACCACTTGCGCGGGGTCCTTGATATTGCGAGCGGTATAGGTATATGTTTTTTTAGCCATAAGATTCCTTCCTTTCTACTTTATCCAGTACTTGGGCCGGCCATAATAATCGTAAAGCCTTACTTCATATTCCCGGTTTATGGGCATAGCCGGATCAAATTCCGGGCTATTTTTAATGGTTTCACGGTTCAGGTTTATGTGCACGTGCGCTTTTTGCCAGTCGAAATTCTCAATCCACTGGGGCGCTATCAGCACTTTTTTGCCCGGCCACCAATTTTTGGTGTCAATCACCAGGTAACGCATAACCCATATTTCATCGTCAGCAACAAAATCTTCCACATGCCCTATTTCGCCATCACGGGCCTGAATGTGATAGCCCAACACTTCCCAAAAACTGCGTAAGTGTGGGTCGTCAACGCTCTCTTCCTGGGTGGAGGCAGTTGTTTGTTGCGTGGATTCGCTGATCAGCATTTCTTCGGCCATTGCTACGGGAGGCACCCCCAGGTGATAAATCCCACCCGGCATAGACCAATAAATGGGCCATTGATAGTG
>JAFGDY010000271.1 GCA_016931895.1 Anaerolineae bacterium | reverse complement strand
CCAATATGTAGGGGCGAATCCTTGTGGTCGCCCTGGGCAGGCACAAGACCTGCCCCTACACCACGGAAATTCTGGAAGAACCGAAATTACTACACCCGGCCAACCCCAATGACTCGGCCGTCACCGACGGATGACGACGGGCGAACGACGAAATTTGGTCATTGGTCGTTGGTCAGAATGTCAAAATATGGCCTGGCCCGATAGTAAACCTGGAAATAAAACGTCCGGCCTCCAATAGGGCGTTTTTTTATGGCCCGCTCTATGTTCTAAACAAATAAAAGTTAAACAATTGAGGTAACAGGCAATAAATATAGAGATTTCCCCTATAAAAATCTATTGCCTATTTGTTTAAGAGTGTAGTATACTTTTGAGAACAATGTGAGGGGACAGTGCATGATGGAGGATATCTATGAACACTGCTTTAACTTTTTTAAAAAGGTTTTTTAGCCAAAACATGCCCCGGATATTGCTGACCGGGGCCGAACAGACCATGCGGGCCTGGGCCAGGCGCATTTACACTTTAAGCGAAGTGCCTGAAGTTTACCGGGAATTTTTTGAACCGCTGCCCGTGTTTCCGTATACCGTGCTGACGCCCTCTTACGAAGGGTTTTTGGCCCGGCTGAATCCTAAATTGGTTTGTACTTTGGCTAATCAAATTTACGTTTTGGAACATCGCTCTAACCGGCTGGAGGTAACGTGTTATCCACTTGCAGAGATAAATTATATTGAAGCCGGCACTATTCTCTTAAAATCGTGGCTTAAAATTAGCGGCGTCACGCCCAATGGTTTGGTTGCTTCCTCCTTTCAATTCAGCGCAGTAACCCAGCCCTTTTTTTATCCCATTATCGAGCCGGCCAGATTAATCTCGCCCTCATCTAACCCGCCCGCCGATCTCCAGGTTGAGCGGGAAAAGTTTACTTACCTGCTCAATCTACATTTCAAATTTATGAATTACGCCCGCCGCAGCATTTTGCCCGGCGAACAGGTTATTGCCAGCCTGTTGCAGCCTGAAATTCAAACCAAGGTGTTGGCCCTGTTCAACAAAACCTTTTATCATACCGTCTCCCCGGCCCACCTGAGCATTTTAACCGACCGGGAACTCATTTTGATCAAAGAAGACCCCCAAAAATGGACCGGCAGCGATACGCGCTATGGCGGTATCTGGACCTACATTCCCCTGAACAGAATCACGGCTGTGTCGCTGCTTGAGCGCGACAGCAACACCCTCACTTTAACCATTCACCTGCCCCAAAATGACGCCGTGAGCGCCATCTTCGCCCTTACTAACCAGCCGGAACTGGAGCAATTTGTGGCCCAGTTAGAGTCAATGCGGCATGGCTTGGCCTGATTAATACTACAACCAGACTTTCAGAACCTTGCCTCAAAAATCAGCGCGAGGACGCAAGGCCGCAAAAATCAAAAAGTTAAAACCTTAAAACCTGCCAGGTCTCTTACCCAAAATATTGGACAGCTCTGGCGATTTTTTGATTGACATGGCCTTTGGAATATGTTAAAATTCTCAAGGTAAATCTTTCTCTTTGCCATTTCCCTGCTCTACTTTCAGCCACCTTATGTTATTACCACTCAACCGAACGCCTGAACCAGACTACTCGGAGCGTTTGTAATAGCCTAACAGGTACAGTATCCACAAGTTACCCAAACCCCTGCCGGGTGTTCCGGCGCAACTGCCATACAAAATTGCCAGGTGAAACATCATGGATGATGCAACGGTACACGTTGATGATGTGGGCGAACTGAGCGACAAGCACCTGATTGTTTCCTGGCCAGGCCATCAAATGATGGCGCCCCTGGCCAGGCCGGAGGTGCGGTTGGGACGCTCCCGGGAGGGCAATCAGATTGTCATCAACTACCCGGTTGTGTCTCGTTATCACGCTACGCTAAAATGGGAAAAGGGTGGTTATCACATTGTTGATGGCCAGGTCCGTAACGGCGAGCACCAGCCCAGCACCAATGGCCTCTATTTTCGGGGTAAGCGTATCACCAAACGCAAACTGGAAAACGGCGACATTATCCGGGTGCCGGACCGTAATGAGAATTTCATCACGCTCATGTATTTCGACCGCTCCGCCGCCCCCCCCGCGGAAATCGAGCGGGTCCGGCTGGGCCGCGAAATCAGTTTGGGCCGGGATAAACGCAACGCTTTCCCCCTGCACGACCCCACCATTTCCCGCTTTCATGCCACCATTTCTCCGGCGGCGGGAAAAGGCCACATTCTGCGAGACTTGAACAGCCAGAATGGCACTTACGTTAACGGGCAGCGTATTTCGCGGGTAGAGCTACACGAGAACGACGTTATTCAAATTGGCTCTATCCAACTGCGATATGACGGTCTCCAATTAATTCCCGCCGACCTGCGCCGGGAGGGTATCCGGCTGGAAGCCATTGCCGTACGCAAGCAGGTCAAAGTCAAAAAGGTCCAACCCACCGATACCGGTTATAAGATTTTGCTCGATGATGTCTCGTTGGCGGTTCATCCCCGTGAATTTGTGGCCATTGTTGGCGGCAGCGGCGCGGGTAAATCCACCATGCTCGACGCTCTCAACGGTTTTCGTCCCGCCGAAGGGCAGGTGCTCATTAACGGCGACGACCTTTACCAAAATTTTGACGCCTACCGGCAAAGTATCGGCTATGTGCCCCAGGATGACATTATTCACCGGGAACTGACCGTGGCGGAAGCCCTCCAATACGTGGCCTTGCTGCGCCTGCCGCCGGACACCCCCGACGAGGAAATCAAAGAGCGTATTGACGACGTGCTGGAACAGGTGGCCATGTCCGACAAAAAAAACCTGCTGATCAGGCAACTCAGCGGCGGGCAGCGCAAGCGGGTCAGCATTGCCGTGGAACTTATTGCCGATCCCGGCATCCTTTTTCTGGACGAACCGACCTCCGGCCTGGACCCCGGCCTGGATAAAAAGATGATGTTCACCCTCAAGCAGGTGGCCAATTCCGGCAAAACCGTGATTCTGGTTACGCACGCCACCGGCAACATTGCCGAGTGCGACCTGGTGGCTTTTTTGGCCGTGGGCGGGCGATTGGTCTTTTACGGCCCGCCCAAAGATGCGCTCAGCTTTTTTGAAGTTGACGATTTTGCCGAAATCTACAATAAAGTAGAGCAGGAGCCGGATAAATGGTTTGACGCTTTTCAAGCATCTACTTACTACGAGTTGTACGTTCAGAAACGATTAGGCCCGGCTTGCCCTCATTGTGGCAGTTCGGTTAAGGCGGGCCAGAAGTTCTGTAATAATTGCGGGCACAAGCTAGCGACTGCCGGCGATAAAGAGCAGGTCAAAAGAGGGGCAGCCCGCAAAAGGGGGGACAGCCTGCCCAAAAAGATGATCACCGCCCTCCGGCAGATGGTCATCCTTTCCCGGCGTTACTTGACTATGCTGGTCAGAGATCGTCGTAATTTTCTCTTCCTGCTGTTGCAATCGCCCATTATTGCCCTATTGCTCTTTTTGGTGATTGATCCCGGTTTGTTTGGCAAAGGTATCGAAACAGAAGTCAACGACGTGGCCGCGATCCAGAAAATCCTTTTTGTGCTGGCCTGCGTGGCGACGTGGTTTGGCATTATCAATTCCGTGCGGGAAATTGTAAAGGAGTTGCCCATTTACCGGCGCGAGCGACTGGTCAACCTCAGTGTTTCGGCTTACGTTTTTTCCAAGTTGGTGGTGTTATTGGGCTTGAGCTTGGTGCAGTCGTTTTTGCTGGTGCTGATTGTACATTTACGTTCCGGTTTTCCCTGGACTGGCTCCACCTTTTTGCCCGGTCTGCTGGAAGTTTTTGTATCCATTGTCCTGGTTACGTTTACCTCGGTTTGTTTTGGGCTGTTCTTATCGGCCGTGGTGGGCCGGGAAGACCGGGTAATGAGCATTATGCCGCTGTTCCTCATCCCGCAAATTGTCTTTGCCGGGATTGTGTTTGCGCTGGAGGGGGGGGCCAAAGTAGTGTCGTGGGTTACGTTCAGCCGGTGGGGCATCGAGGCGTTAGGTTCCAGCGTGAATTTGCCGGAGCTAAGAAAATTGGCCAGTTATTCCACCCCGGTTGATGAACTGCCGTTTGCATTTGCCCACACCCCGGCCTATCTGCTGCAAAATTGGGCCATTTTGTTTGGTTTTGCCCTGTTGTCAATTATTTTGACTCTTGTAGCTCTGAAACGTCAAGATGTAAATTGATCGTTTAGTCATCTGTAGAACCGGTTATTAACCCGTTTTACCCTAGTAGATTTTGTGGAGGATACTGATGTCAAAATACTGCAAAAATGTAATTAAAGCCTGGGTCATCATTGTTGTCATTTTGACCCTGTGGCCGGCGGCGCTGGCCGCAGCTCCAACGGAACCAGCCCCGTTGGATTACCCGCTGCTGGAAATACCGCGAGCGCAGGGAGAGCCGTTCCAAATGGCCAGCAGCTACGAATGGTCGGCGGAAACCGGGCCGGCGCAATGCCCCGATCCCCCCCTGTTCAAGAATGGCACGCGCGTAGTATATAGCTACATTCCCGGCATTCTCAATCAACAAGTGGAGGCGGTGGTGCTGTGGTATGAACTGGATGAGAACGGCAACCCCACCACCAAAGACCCCATTGCCTCTGGCCAGGCGGTGCTGGCCGCCAACACCATGCCCAATGCCTCGCTCTCATTTGGTAAGGGCGCCAAAGGCATTTTTGGCGCGTATATGTTTGTGCAAGACGGCAGCGAATGGGTGCTATTTGGCACGGCTATCTTTGGCATTGCTTACCCCGGGGTTGAAGCGCCTGCGCCCGGCGCCTGCCCCCTACCCGAAACCGGCAGCAGGGATACCGGCGGCGAGACTGCCCCCGCGCCCGGCAGCGCCCCGTTAAATATCAGTTGGTCGCCCCAGATGACTTATGAGAGCCGCCAGGGCGAGAGCCGGTGGTGCCAGATGAGCATGACGTATCAAAACAACAGCGGCCAGACCTACAATTGGCCGCAGTACCGTCCCGCGTTTCTTATTCTCAATGGGGATGGCTCGGAAGATGGCTGGTATTACGCCAATTATTACGCTAAAGAGGATGGTTGGGAGAATGGCATCTCCGGCACACCGCCGCCCATTCCCTCCGGCACTTCGGCGGATTGGACCTGGTACTCTGCCACCGGTTGGGCCGGCCAATATTGCGCGGCTGTAGCCGTGGCCTATGGGGATTGGGTTTACGTGGCCTTTTACGACGCCCAGGGCACGCTGACGGGCGCAGAGGTTTATCCGCCAGAGTAAAAAGAGTCAGCGTGTCAGGAATTCAACGAATGAAATAATCATTCACCATTAATCATTCACCATTCACAATTATTTAGGGAGAACGATGATGCGCCAGATTATGATGTGGATAAGTTTATTGTTGCTGATAGTGGGAGTAGCGGCCTGCGGTGACCAGCAAACGCCGCCGCCCCAGGAAGGGCCGCCGGGCGATGAATTGGTCGCCAAGATGAAGGAGGCGGTGAAGGCCGTCAACAGCGCCCATTTTACGGTGCAGTTTCAAGTGGCTTCGGCCAGAGGCCCGGTTAAGGGCGAGGTTGAATTTTGGGGCGAGCGCCCGGACAAAATGCGGGCCGAGGTGAGCGGCGAACAGCCCAGTATTGATGGCCTTATCGCCGTTACCGATAGCCAGAAGGGGTGGGCCTATAACCCCAGGGAAAAGCTGGTGCTTGTAGCCGATACCAGCCAGTACAAATCTCAACTGCGCGACCAACCCGAATTGCGCGAAATTGTCACTTTTGGCGAAAAGATTATAGACCGGGGCTTTGATGATACCGAGGCGGTCAACCTGGGGGCCGAACAGGTCAATGGCCGGGATACCTACAAGGTGCAGGTCACTTATGGCCAGCCGGCCGACCCTGAATTGGATTTAGAGGGGGTCACTGCCATTTTCTGGATTGACCAGGAAACTTATCTACCGCAACGAATTGAAATGAACATTGAGCGGGGCACCTTTACCGCCAGCGGTTTTGCCGTGTTAAAGGGCGACATCGCCCAAGACCAACCCATTGACCCGGCCCAATTCGCCTTCACGGTTCCAGCAGGCGCTACTGTGCTTGACCTGTCGGAATTGCCTCCTTTGCCTACCTTGTCAGATTTGCCGAAAGTGCAGTAAATATCTTGATAATATTCCGTTAACTATATTGACCGTTAGCTAGTTTCTGGTGCAAAAGTGTCGATTGAGTAGAATAGTCGGAGGTGAACCAAAGGAGACCAAAGACTATGCTACGAGATCGT
>JAFGDY010000270.1 GCA_016931895.1 Anaerolineae bacterium | reverse complement strand
TTCAGCGGCGTCTGCGCGCAGATCGGGGTGATCGGTGGGCCAGGGTTGGGCGGCCAGGTGTTGGATGGCGTCAAAACCGCCCGCTACGGCCCGCTGACAGTCTTCAAACACGGTCAGGTCGCCCTGAATCCAGGGCCAATGTTTCAGCGCCGGGGATGGTTTGCGGCGAGAGAATAGGGTCGGTGCATGCCCGGCTTTTTCTAGTTCAACAACCACATGCGGCCCGAGTTTACTGCTTGCCCCCGTAACCAGAACTTTCATTGTTTTTACTCCTGTTAATAAGATGCGCTTCGAGGGGACAACAGTCCTTGTTGCGGGAGGCTTGCGGAGTGTACTCCACCGCAAGTAAACATCACATATCTTCCTTCTTTGCTAAGTTTAGATGACTGGTTTTGGAATGAGCTAGGGACAATGGTTAACCCTAAATGGCGTCTGCTAAAAATCGGTGATCCTTTTTGTTCGGTCCCGGTATTTGTCGCGAAACTGGGCGTTGAGCCGGAGCACCTCTTGCTCATCCCCAACAAAGGAACAGCGCAAGCAGTAGTATTCGTCCGCGTCCCGGTCGTAGAGCATATCCATGTCAATCTCTCGCATCAAACACCGCGGGCAGCGATAATTCAACTTGCCTTTTCTACCCTGAGCCACGTGCGTAACTCCCCTTTCTCCTTAATGGTCTTTTTGATGCCGATGCTGTACATTGGCGAGAAGGCGAAGCCCTCCCGGAAATAGCCGGTGGCCTGGTTGGTATCTGTCCGCATGGTCAGGCGAGTATCAACCTGTGGCACCAGGGCTTCGGCCAGGGTAAGACCGGACATTTCCGCTTCGCGGCATTGGTAGGCATAGTCAATGGTCTCGGTCCCCGGCGCGCCCTTCAGGGTAAGCCTGACCCCGGTCAGATCCTCGGGGTATTCGGTGGTGCCGTAGCAGGCGGTGATGTATTCGTCAATGGTTACTTCCGCCTCCGGGTTGGTTGTGTTGATAATTTTTCTTATAATCTCAATCTCACCTGTCCCATCGGTGAAGCGAAAAACCGATTGCACGCTGATGGTGAAATTTGTAAATTCAATGTCCACGGGATCAAGAGTCACTGTGCGGGTGTCACCCTCCTCCGCAAAGGAGGCCAGGGTGCGGCAGGCGCACAAGTCTACTTCTTCACCCTGATGGCTGAACTTACAACTTTTTACGGCGCCTTCCCCGGCGTAGTGTGTAAAATAACCCGCCCGATAATAGGATTGGACCAGGAAGGGGTAGGAGGCATCCTGGAGATGTTTGGTGCCCACGCCGCACGGCCGCACCAGTTTGGCCGCATAGGGCCGGAGGTCAATCATTGCGCCGCCCTGGTTCATATCCAAACAGACACGCATCCAGGGGTCAGCATACCAGAATTGCTGCCGCCTGGAGCCATACAAAATATCCTTCCAAAGCGTACATTCGGGGCGGGTGTACGGGCGGTTCTGCCGATAAATATCGGCAAACTCGCTCATGGTAACATCTTTGGCTTGGCCTTCTCTTTTTAGTTGCCCGTAATAGGCCATCCCGTCCTGGTAGCTCTTGAGCAAAAAGTCATAATCCGACTCCCAGCGGCCGGTCTTGCTCATCCACCCAGGCCCCACGAACATCATGTTGTAAGCATAACCCCGGTTATACTTCACCATCGCGCGATATTGGTCAACGATGTTTTTAAAATACGGGATTTCGCGGTCTTCGTAGACCATGCCGCGCAAGATGTTTTGGGGATGAGTGCCATAGTAGGAACCCGGCCCATCAAAAACAGCCATCAGATCCCGCGACAGGTGCGGAATGGCCACGATGCCGATGTCATCATCCTCGTCCGAGGCCGGGCAGTGGATATTGCGCTTTGAAGGGATCCAGGGATTCCAGGGGCCGCCGTCGTGGAGAGTGTACCAGGAGTTGTTGGCGTTCCAATAAGCCTTGGGACCTTCCTCCCAGCAAGTGGCCACCGCGACCTTGATCATGGGGTACTTTTCTTTGATGTAGTTGACCAGTTCGGCGTCCATGTAATAGGAGCCGGTTGAGGTGGGGTAAAAGCCGAAGACTTGATAGAACTTGCCAATCACCTCGTCCACAACTTTCTTTTTGTCCTCCATTGAAAAGAGCCAGACGGCCAGTTCTTTGGATTTGAATTTTTTCCGAAATTCCTGACACTGGATACCAAGAAAGGTGGAGCCGATTTCGTCACCATACTTTTGATGATGCTCTTTGGCAATGTCCACCGCCTCCTCGTTGAACAGGCTGGCGTAGGTCATCTGGATGGTGGTCCGCAAACCGTTATCGTGGGCCACCTGCTGCTGGGTGCGGAAAATGTCAAGCGATTCCTGGATGACCGTGTTTCTGGTGAGGTCTTCCGCCTTACCCTCTTCCGCCTCCTTTTGCAGATATTCCGGCACCATCTCTGGCCGGTGGACGATATTTATATAAAATTCGCTCACGTTGATCTCTTTCTACTCGTTTTCTGAGACAACCTCATTAAACTATTAGAGCTTTGCCGGATGAACTGGCAAAGCTCTGATCAGGTAGATATGGCGATACATGAGGAAATAGTTTATCCCTTTAACCCGGTCAGAGAAATACCCTCGATAAAGGTGCGTTGGGTGAGGAAGAAAAAAATCACAATCGGTATTGTAATGATTGTACTCACTGCCATTAAGTGGGGATAGATCAACGGATTGAAACCTGACTGGTTAAGCGCTCGCTGTAGCGCCTGGAGCCCAAGCGCAATGGGGAATAACCTTTCCTGGTTGATATAAATCAGCGGCCCCAGATATTCATTCCATGCCCAGATGAATTGAAACAGGGCCACAACGGCCAGGGCCGGTTTGGCCAGGGGCAAAATAACGTGCCACAGAATGCCAAATTCACTGGCGCCATCAATACGGGCGGCATCCGATAGTTCTTGGGGAATGGTCAAGAAGAATTGGCGCAACATGAAGATAAAATAAGGGCTGCCGAAGAAGGCCGGCACCACCAGCGGACGGTAGGTATTGATCCAATCCAACTGCTTAAAGATGATAAAGAGTGGCACCATAACCACCTGATAAGGGACCATCATGGTGGTGATGCAGATAAAAAAGAGCACATCCCGACCGGGCCAACGCAGCCGCGAGAACCCATAGGCGATGAAGGCGGATGAGAACACTGTGCCAACCGTTGACGGAATGGCGAATCTAACGATGGTGTTTATGGCAAAAAGATTAAAATTGCGGACATTCCACCCATTCCAAAAATTCTCCCAGTGGGCGGGATTCGGGATCCAAATCGGTGGAACCGTATAAATCTGCGGGTCGTCCTTAAGGGCCGACGCCATCATCCAATAGAATGGAAAAGCAAAACAAACCGCCAGCGCCAACAGCAGCAGATATTTGACAATCTCAGCAATCACCCCTGATACACCCAGCTTCTGTAACTCTCCTTTTTTATACGCTATCGGAACGGAAGATTTGGACGATACTGTTTCTGTTTGAACTGCCATTACTCATTCCCTTCTTTCTCAACTAGCTCGATTCGCCACCGTAGTAAACCCAACGCCCCGACGACTTGAACAGGATAATCGTGAAAAGGACAATCACAACAAACAGAAGCCAGGCCATTGCTGAAGCTTTACCCATCCGCAGGTACAAGAAGGCGTTGCGATAGAGGTGTACGGCAAAAAACTCGGTTGCCTGATTTGGCCCACCTGAGGTGAGCAACCACGGCAATGTAAAATTTTGGAAACCGTAGATAAAGCCCATCACCAGATTGAACAGGATAACGGGCGTACACATAGGGATGGTGATGTGCCAAAACTTGTGCCAGGCGTTAGCGCCATCTACCGTTGCGGCCTCGTAGAGCGACCGGGGCACATCTTGGAGAGTGGCCAGGAAAATGACCATAGCGTTACCCTGGGCCCACATGTGGATCAGGATCAGCGAGGGTTTGGCCAGGCCTGGGTTGGCCAGGAAAGGTATGACCGGCAAGCCCCATCCCTTCAGGGCGGCATTGATTGCTCCCCACTGGACGTTGAGCAAAAAGCGCCAGACCATGGCCGTGACAATAGCCGGCACAATGGCCGGGAAGAAGAAAATCGCCCGAAAGGTAGACCGGCCGAAAACGCGGGTATTCAGCAGGCTGGCCAGCAAGAAGGCAGAAATCACGCCAAATGGCGCGCTGAGTCCCACGTAGTAGAGGGTGTTGTATGAAACAATCCCGGCGTGAGGGTCAGTGGTCAGAAAATCTATGTAGTTTTTCAGCCCCAAAAAAACGGGCGGGCGCACCAAGTCGTAACGATGCAGGCTGTAATAGAAGGATGACGCCAACGGGTAAACGGTCCACGTCAGAAAGCCGAACAACCATGGCGAGATAAAGAGCAAACCGAGTAATAGATTACGGCGTTCATAGGGCGACATACGCTGTCGTTTAAAGGTTAAAATGGACATAAAATTCACCTCAACTAACTTTCAGAAACCACATTACGTGATTAGGATGGCCCGGCCCTTGCAGGCGCCGGGCCACCTAAAGCTTTATCCATAAATAGCTTTGCCTTTGGGGCTGATTATTTATGAACAAAGTTGGAGTCCAAGCGAAGCTTGGCTCAAGCAAAGTGTGGCTCAAGCAATGCTTGGCGTTGTTATTTGGACAACTGCCAGGATCGCCAGGCCGACCAATTTCTTCGCTTGCTCCATCCTCATGCAACCGGCCGCGCCTGGATCAGCTAAAGCCCTGGGCTTTGTATTCATCCTCGCAGCGTTTCTGGAACTCTGCCGCTGCGTCGGCCGCGGTCATCTCGTCTCGATAAACTTTTTCCCGCAACTCCTGGTATTGCTGGCTAACGTACGCCGTGATCTGGCAACGGGCCGGCGAAGACCACTCACCGGCTTGCTCCACACTGTCAAAGTAGAATTTTAGGCCAGGAAATGCTGCTGGATCCACAGTACTGAGGTATGGTTTCAACGCCGGCAACCAGCCTACATTCTTGAAGATAATATCACAGGCTGTATTGGTGTTCAAGAACTCGGCCACCTTGAACATTTGTTCGGTATTCGGGGCTTCTTTGAAAAAGATGACATAGTGCCCGCCGGTGCCTTGTACCTTCACACCCTTGCGACTTGCGGGTACCGGCGCCCACGAGGCGCGATTCTGTTCACCGACATCGGGTTGTTGGATCACGGTTTCACCGGGATGCCAGTATCCTTCAATGATCATCGCCTGCACTTTGGTGTTGAACGAGCCGCCCCAGCCGCCTTGTCCCTCGGTGGCCCGCATAGAGGCCATATTATCCGGGCCGACAATCTTGTAAAACTCACCCATAACCTCAAGGGACTCTATCATCATCGCGTTGTCCAAATCGAATTTGCCGGTATCGGCATCAAACCATTTCCAGCCCCACGAAACCGGGGGATAGAAACCGTCTTGAATCCCAATCTGCCCACCCATAGCATCATAAGGGTCGAGGCCAATTTGCAGCATATTGCCGGCATCATCAAACTTGGTCAGGGCATTATGCCAGGTCAAACAATCGTCCCAGGTAACGGGCGGGCTGTCAGGATCAAGCCCGGCCTCTTCCACCATTTGGGCGTTGTAGTTGAGGCCATACCGCAAGAAACATTCAATCGCCGGAACGCCATACATTACTCCCTGATAGAAACCATCGTTCCAGTTACCTTCCAAATAATTTTCCTTTTTAACAATAGAGCTGGCGGCTACCAAATCATCAATAGGAGCCAATACGCCGCGGGCCATTAAATCCAGATACTGGTAATTTGAAACGGCATCCGGGGGTGTGCCGGCAGCAACAGCGGTCAGAATGGCTTCGTATGGTGAGCCGGTTTTGACCTCAAGGGTGTTATTACCAATAGCTTCCTTGAATTCATCCGTCTCTCTGAGAACATCCCAAACCTCGGCAAAATTACCCCATGAAGGCCAGTACTGAATGGTAACCCCTTCCGCAGCCTCTTCAGGAGCACTGGCTGGCTCCTCTTCTTTCATTTCCTCTTTTTCTGCGGGGGCTTCCGCCGGCTGTTCTGCCGGAGCCGGGGCTTGTTGGCCGCCACAGGCCGCCGCCACAACACCGGCTGTGGTCAGCGTACCCATCCGCAAGAAATCACGACGACTCAGCTTTTTCATTTTTCATCTCCTTTGATATTGTTTTAGCTTTGGGCCAGGCCCAAAAATTTGGTTTTGGCAAAATTAGCAAAAACTTTGCCTTCGTCCCCAAACCAGGTTTGGGTCCAAACTTAAAATTTGAATCAAACTCTGTTTGGCCTCAAACTAATCCCTTCACTTTGCTCAGGACAGGATTTGGGACTGAACGTGGAATGGTGTACTCTCCTTCTCTCTCTTTAGATTAAGTTTTTCTCCTTTCTATAGGCATACCCCAAATGCTTGGCAGACCGCAGAGGCTTCGCCTGATGGAACATTGGCGACCTCTGCGGTCTCATACCAAAAATTTAGAACAGCCTCTCTAACTATGGCCACCACGGTATCCCCACTTTTTGAAACGCAAACACACAACAAGGACAAGATGACATATTTACAAAAGCGGGGATGACATCATAGAGGCCGGTTTGACGATATAGCTTTGACATGATAGGATGACGGTTATCAGGCGATTATCGCTATCAAATCACCCCAAGTATACTAGACCTGAAGGGGCACAAACAAGGGTTTTGCTCGGCCAATATTAGGAATCAATAAGGACACAATTAGGACAATGAGTGTCTTTGCCAACTTTGAACAATATTTGCGTGATGCCCTGGTGCATCTTTACGATCCCACTTATCAACCCCACCCCTCGCTGGTAGAAATTATAGGCAGCGACCCCCAGCCCGGCGTCCAATCACTGCAAGCTCGCCTTATTCAAGAAATTGAAAGCCTGAAACCCTCGCCCAATGTGCCGCCTAATGCCCGCATTCGCCTTATCTACGAGGTGTTATCCTGCCGGTATTTGCAGAGTCTTACCCAGGAGGAAGCGGCCAAGTGTGTTGGCATCACCTCACGGACCCTACGCCGCGTCCAACAGCAAGCCATCCACCTGCTGGCCCAGCGACTTTGGGAAGAAAACCGGGGCGCAGCAGCCCCGGCCCGCGGCAGTTTTCCCGAAACCGAAACGCAGTTATCAGACACAAACGAGTGGCATATCCAGTTGAAAAAGGAATTAGCTTCATTACAGGAAAGCGCGCCAGGGCTGGTGACGGACACCAGAGAAATTGTTTATGGGGCGGTAGAGGTAGGCCAGGCTTTAACCTCAAAACATAACGTTAGCTTGAAGGTAACTTTGCCAGAGTTCCCTCTGATGACTACCGCCCACACCTCGGTTTTACGGCAAATTCTGATCAGAGCCGTAGGCAAGTTAGTGCAGTCCATGTTAGCCGGGGAAATTATCATTAAGGCGCAAGAAGCAGGGGAATACATTAATATCACGATCACCGGCTTTCCCGCCGCCACAACAGAACCACCTCACAGCGACTTCATCCAGGAAGCTTTAGCCACTCAAAGTGGTTTATTTGAGACTCAAGTGACCGGGCAGCAAATTACCTTTGAGATAAAGATTCCTTCAGCTTCAAAAATCACGGTTCTGGTGGTAGACGATAACACAGACCTGGTTCACTTTTATCGCCGTTATGTGGCCGGCACCCGGTATGAAATTATCCACCTGGCCGAAGGTCAACGCCTGTTTGAAACCATTGCCCACTCGTCTCCTGATATCATTGTGCTCGATGTGATGTTGCCGGGGATTGATGGGTGGGAATTATTAACCCACTTACATGAACATCCTGACACCAGGCCGATTCCCGTGATCGTGTGCTCGGTGGTGCGGGGAGAAGAAATGGCTCTGACTCTGGGCGCAACGCTTTATTTGCAAAAACCGGTTCGCTCCCGGCAGTTCATTGAGGCGCTGGACCAGGCGCTCAACCAGGCTCGAAGAGAAGTTCTGAAAGCTGGAGCGAACAACGCAACACCTGGCTAACCGATAAGCCCGCCCCCATAGTGGCCAATAAAACCTCACTTTTGGTTTGTTCCACTAAATCTTCAGCCGATACCACAATTACGGGAATATCTTTGATGGCCTCATCTTGGGCTTTATTGGCCAAAACCTGCCAACCATCCACATCAGGTAAGATAATGTCTAACAGCACCAGGTCGGGCAGGTGGGCGCGTAACTGGTGTAATGCTTCTTTACCATCCGCGGCCGTAATAATTTCCAGCGTATCGTCATAAATGTGTAACATTCGGCTAAAAAGCTGCACAACATCAGGGGCGTCATCTACCACCAACACCCGTTTCACGGGTGAATCAATTTTTTGAATAGCCTCCTCCAGGTTACTTTGCCGCACCGGTTTAATCAAACGACCTATTGCGCCGGATTTAAGGGCATGATCTGCCCGGGGAGGTAAAGAACAGCCGATAATGGGCGTATCAGGTATCTCCTGTCTGGCCTGCTCCACCATTATTTTCAAATGGTTAGGGGAAATAGAGTTGAGAATGACGGCATGCGCCGGACACTCCTGCAATTCCTGTCTGGTCTGAGACAAGTTTTGGGCGTCAACAAACTCAATATCATCGGCATACGTGGTGAATAGGGGATAGAGGTCGCCGGTTTCATCGCAGAGCACCACCCGCTGTTTGTAAGGTGAAGGGGATACTTTGGGCCAAGACGTTCGCTCCCGAAAAACCCAATCATCATCCACCCAGCGAGCCGGGCCGGCTGCCAGGCCCATAGCCGGCGAAATGGGTAACTTAAAAGCAAACGTGCTGCCTACCCCCCGTTTGCTTTCCAGCCAGATCTCCCCGTCGTGGCGTTCAACAAATTGTTTACTGATACTCAACCCAAGGCCGCTGCCTTCCTGCTCGCGCCACAAGTTGTCCCGCACCTGGAAAAAGGGATCAAAAATTTTCTGCGCGTCTTCAGGCGCAATGCCCGAGCCGGTATCGGTCACGTTGACCGTTACAAAACGCCCCTGTTGAACCACGCCGATAGTAATGCCGCCTGTATCCGTATACCGGGCCGCATTGCTCACCAGATTCAGAATAACTTGCCGGATGCGAGTTCTATCACAATAAACTTGGGGCAGGCCGTTGGGCAAGGTAAGTTGCAAACTGAGGTCCTTCTTTTCCAGGAGGGGCTGGACAACTGTTACCGCCGCGTTTATTTCCTGCGCCAGGTCAACCCACTCCCGATGCAGCGTTAAGCGGCCCAGTTCCGTTTGGCTGAGGTCCAACACATCGTTGACCATGCTGGAAAGGTGCTCACAACTACGATGCACAATTTTCAAATCTTCTAACAGGGGCGCGGGCAGTTTATTGCCATAAACAACTTCGGGCTTTTCAATCAGGATGTCGGTCAAGCCAATGATCATATTCAACGGCGTGCGGAATTCGTGACTCACTTTGGCCACAAATGCGGTTTTGGCCTTTTGGGCCTCTTCGGCCAGCAGGCGCAAGTTAGCCACCCTTTCGTTGAGCAAAACCAGTTCTCGATTGGCCAGCGCCAGCGCCTCCAAAGCCTGTTCCAGTTCTACTTTACGATCGCGCGCTTCTTCCAGGGAATCTTGCGCCTGTTGGTAGTGTTCCCAGGACCATTGGACAATCTGATACATAGAGTGGTACACATAAATCACCAGGCCCAGGGTAAACCAGACGCCAATGAGAATGGTTACGGTTGTGGGCAAATTCACCGGAAAAGGGGCGGCAGAATAGAGCAGTAACAATACTACTGTTTGCCCAACCGCCGTAATCGTTGCCGCCAAGAGGCCAAGCAGCACGGCTGCCACCACTACAGGGATAGTAAGCAAGGTCAGAAAGCCGGGCACACCCAGCCAAAATAACCCCACATTACTAACAACAACCAGGGCCATAACCGCCCCCCACCCTCCAACCTGGGGCCGCCACTCGTCTAACAGCCAAACAACGCCGGCGGCAGAGTAGAGCAACAATCCAAACAGCAAAACTTTTTGCCATTCAGACTCCCCCAGCCAGGTATCGCCGATCAAACTGACGGCCAAAGCGGCGCACATTAAGAGGAAAGCAACCAATTTAGATGAAGGACGCAATTCAGCATCCAAGTTTTGGCCGGATTTTACGGTTGAACTGACCATACGTGTACTCCATTACCGTTTTTTATTCAGGGCGACATCCCTACTCACACTTTAGCGCGAAAAAAAATGCTGTCAAATGGCAGAATTTTAGATGCAGAATATTTGACTCGACCCTACTTCTACCTTATGTTATAATATTCCCAACCCAATATTCCCTCAATAGAATTATTGTTAACAGCAAATCAAAAACACCTTTGTAGAGTTAGTCACCAGACTATCCTGAAAATTTGGCTAATCACCTAAATCCGTAATGTGAAGATAATATTCGACTAACCAAAGGAGATCATCGTGGGTAGAGAAGAGATTTGGTGTAGTCTCAGATATATATTCAGCGAGAATTTGGATTGGGAGACATTAGGCACTGATTCAAATTTCAAAGACCGACTGTATGAGCTTATGAGACAAATGGGCATTAAAGGTGAACGTCCTAACCGGCGTGGATTTACCAACCTGAATCAAATTGATGATGCAGTTGGTGGACTATTTGTCATTGAAGCAGATATAGAACTTCTTGATTATGAACAAAGAACAGGATTCTTTACCAAAGATGATTCATCTCTTGAACACCTATTTTTTGTGTTTTTTCTTGACAATGGGGAGGTTCTTCTTCAAAACAAGCGTTTTCAACACATTGCTTCCTTGAAAATGGAAAAGGTACTTGAGGTGTTGCGAGAAACGTTACAAGATTTATTTACCCACCTGCTTGATAGATTCACTCTCGTCAGTTAAGCATATTTTGTTTCAGTTGTTTATTTTTGTGGTTGTCCTGGGATGTCAATAATAGTGACATCACTGGCGCTTTCGATATTAGCAAATTGCTTTCTGGCTGTTACGAATTATTACATAGAGAGAAATCGGGATGTAATCGAAAGAAATCTTGCTACTGAGGCGTTAGCCCAAGACTTTCGGCAACGTCAACATAAACCCTAAATTAAATTATTTATTTGTGATACAATATTTACACCTTGTATCATGGAGGAAAAGTATGGACAGTGGAATGCTTCGAGAGGAAGTTGTAACCAGAGTGCAAAGGTTGTCAATAGAAGATTTAAAAATAGTCAATGCCTTTATTGCTTTCTTAGAAGCTGGCGCAAAAGACAGCGTTGAGTCAGAGAAAAATCTAAGCAAGGCTGATCAAATTGTTATCGAGAGCTTCAAACAGAGCTGGCTAGAAGCTCAAAATGGTCAGATTCGTCCAATTGAAGAATTGGAATGGAATTAAATGACCCGCCAACGAACCATTTTTTTTACGGATGAGTTTTAGAAACAGATAAAGCGTCTTGGTAAACGTTTTCGGTCAGTCAGAAAGGATATTGAGCCAATTATTGATTTGTTGGCAGCAGGTGAAACACCGGGAGATCGTTTGCAGGGGATAAAACAATCGGTGTTTAAGGTTCGAGTGCCGAATCGAGATGCCCGCCGGGGAAAAAGAGGAGGATACCGTTTATTATATTATTTACCTTTATCCAACCGGGTGGTTCTTCTGACAATTTACAGTAAAACCGACATTTCTGATATGGCAATCGCAGAGATCATGAAGTATTTGACAACTTGGGAAGACAAAAACTGATACACACAATACAAAAAGTTATTAAACTCAACGGGGAGATAAAACAATGGCCAAAAAGAAAAAAGACAAAAAAAACAAAGAGGAAAAAGTTCAAGCAAATGAGGTGGCTGTAGCCGAAACAGGGGAAACAGATGAGTTGAGCGAAGCCTCAAGACAAAAACCCCCAAAAATCAAAAACAAAGTCTACGAGCGCGAGTTGGCCAAACTCCAGGTGGAGTTGGTTAAATTGCAGGAATGGATTAAACACAAGGGCTTGCAGGTGGTGGTTATTTTTGAAGGACGCGACACAGCCGGCAAGGGTGGCACCATCAAGCGCATTATGGAAAGAATGAATCCTCGCGTGGCCCGCGTGATGGCCCTGGGCGTGCCCACCGAGAAAGAGAAATCGCAATGGTATTTTCAACGCTACGTGGCCCATCTTCCGGCCGCAGGAGAGATGGTGCTCTGCGACCGCAGTTGGTACAACCGCGCTCTGGTTGAACACGTGATGGGTTTTTGCACCGAGGAGGAATACCAGGAGTTTTTACGCTCCTGTCCTGAATTCGAGCGGATGCTCGTTCGCTCAGGGATCATTCTCATCAAATACTGGCTCTCGGTCAGCGACGAAGAACAGGAACGCCGGTTCCAGGCGCGGATTCACGATCCGGTGCGGCGTTGGAAGCTCAGCCCAATGGATTTGGATGCGCGCACCAAGTGGGTAGAATATTCCAAGGCCAAAGATGAGATGTTTAAGTATACCGACATCAAGCAGGCTCCCTGGTATGTGGTGGAGGCGGATGTTAAAAAACATGCCCGCCTTAATCTCATCCGCCACCTGTTGAGCATAATTCCTTATGAGGATTTAACCCCGGAACCCATTGATTTGCCACCCCGCCAGGAAGACATTGGTTATGTCCGCCCGCCCATTACGGACCAAACCTTTGTGCCAGAAGTGTACGGGGCCGATACTCAATAAAGAGAAAGGAATAAATTTTGGGAACCGTAACCGTTAAATGGATTGAGTCTGTGTTGATGACCGGGGCCGACTCCAATGGCCGTCCCCTGGTGATTGGCTGGCAGCGAGACAAAGAGCCGGAGTGGACCGGCCTCAAACCGTCCGACTTATTGCTGCTGGCCGCCGCCTCTTGCACCGCCTACGACGTTGTGACGATTTTAACCAAACAACGCGAACCGTTAGCGGGGTTGGAAATCACCTGCACCGGCGAGCAACAAGCGGACCCACCCTATCAATTTACCGATATTCATTTGCACTATACGGTGAAAGGGCCGGTCAACCCCCAAAAAGTAGAGCGAGCCATTGCGCTTTCCGAAGAAAAATATTGCTCGGTAACCAACACGCTCAAAGGTTCGGTGAAAATCACCGCTGATTTTGAGGTAATTGAGTAAGTTATCCCCGCAGCAAACGTTGCCACTTGGCTTTGGGGCCAAATTCCGCCAACGGCGCGTGACTCACCATAATTCTTTGAGCCAGGGGTCGGTTAGATATTTGCGGCAATCGGCAGACCCAATTCCAGGTAAGGAGCAACAAGAATGAAACAGGACAATGTAAATCGCTTTGTAACCATGGCCGGGGATTATGATGAAATGGCTCCCTAAAGGCGATGACCTGCACGAAGTTTTCACCCTCCAGATGCAGTGGCTACAAGAGATTGGCTTTGTAAATGTAGATATATTCATAAAATATCATCTGTGGTGTATGGTGGGGGGACAAAAACCGACCGGGTTTCAGGGCCAAACCCGGTGGTTTTTGCCAGGTGAAAATTCTACACAAGCATAGCTGTTTTGCTGCTTTTGGGGCCATTAAAGCGGCAGTATAAAACTATTTTCGCTGGCCAAACAGCGCAGCCAGGCAGCCGGGTGGCTCCGAAGGGATAGGTTCTGGTGGAGGCGGTGGTTCGGGCAATGCTTCGCCAATGGTTTTGAGATAAGCCCGGTAGGCGTCTCCCCGGCCTACGCCCTGCGCATTGGGTAACGCGCCAATGTTGACTCCCCCGGCCAGCATTTGGGTTTTGACCTGTTCCGCCGTAAGCGCAGGGTTAGCCTGCAACATCAGCGCCGCCACGCCCGAAGCATGCGGTGTGGCCATGCTGGTGCCATCGCTGGCCACATAGCCTGGTTCAATTACCGCGCCCAGGCTGGTGCCGGCGGACTGAGGGGCCACAATACCCACCCCAGGAAAAACAATATCGGGCTTGACCCGGCCGTCTGCCGTAGGCCCTCGCGATGAAAAATAAGCCACCCGATCCTGATCATCAATGGCCCCCACCGTGATCACATAGCGAGCGCAACCTGGCGGGCCAATGGTTTTGGCACCAGGCCCGGCATTGCCTGCCGCCACGCACATCACCACTCCCGCTTGTAACACCGCCTCATCGCACAATACCGAAAGAGCGTCTGTGCCGTCGCAAGTGCTGGTGCCGCCCAAGGAGAGATTGATGATTTGCACCTGCTGTTCCAACACCGCCCACTCAATGCCTGCCATCACGCCGCTCATAGAGCCGCCGCCGTAAGCATCTAACACTTTGGCAATGTACAAGTGAGCTTTGGGCGCAACGCCCACGTACTTACCGTTTGACTTGCGGCCATCCCCGGCAATCGTACCGGCCACGTGCGTGCCATGGCCGTTGTCGTCGCGGGCGCTGTTACCAACAAAGTTTTTGGTAGCCATAATCCGTCCGGCAAAATCGGGATGGGTCTCGTCAATGCCGGTATCAATCACCGCCACTTTGATGCCCTCACCCTTAAACCCGGCCGCCCACACCTGGGGGGCCTGTATTCTGGAAACAGACGTATTGAGGCAGGTATGCACCGGCAGGTCGGGCCAGATTTGCTCAACATCCTCTTGTTTGCTCAGAACCTCAATGTCAGCGGCGGTAACTTTCAGCGCCTCGCCGGGAAACAGGTTGAACCGTTGTTCAATTTTAGGTGAGCCGGACAATACCGCTTGAGCGCTGAACATCCCCTTTTTATGACGCACAATGATCGGGATTTGCTCCTGGTTAGCCACTGAGTTCATTTGAGTCTGTAATTCTGAAGTGATTTTTTTAACCGCCATTTTCTCTCCTTGGCAAATAGGAAATATCAAATGGACAAACGGCAAACTTGCAGCCTGCCACTCTGCTACATTGTCTTTACCGGCGCATCCAACTCTATCGAAACCACCCAACTCTGAGTCAGCAATTTCAGGGCAGCCTGGCCTGAGCCGGAAACCGCCACCCCTGGCGACAGCCGGAATTGCTGCTTTACCTGGAATCCTGCGGCGGTCAGCCATTCCAGATGAGGAGTGGCCTCTCCTGCGGTGCGCACAATCAAATCAACAGTTCGGTTAGGCATTGCTTTGAGCTGCTGCTCCAGCTCGGGGCTGATTTTGGACATGGTCGCCTCTCTGGAAAATTGTGACATTGGACCAACGCTTTAACATTTCCAGAACATTATACCTTGTTCAGAAAAATTAGGGAAGCAATTGTCACAAACCTACGAACCACTGATGATGTCCCCCTCGAAATCAGCGATTGAGCGACTTGGCAAATTGCGGCCATTTGCTCGTCGTTCGTCCTTCGTCATTCACCGGCGATACAAGAGTCATTAAGCTTGAACGGTGAGAGACCGCAATTCACAATTCTTTTTGGGGTATCTGCAACGCCACCACGCTGCTACCCAGAAAAAACAGAGCAGCGATCCCAAAAACAATCAGGTAGCCCAAGGTTGCCGTGCCCGTGAGTTGGTTGATCCCATCAATCAACGGACCACCCAGCCGTCCACCCATGCTACCTATCACCGTGGCCCCGTTGGCCAGGCCCAGGTAGAGCGCGCCTTCGGTTTTGGGAACCAGATCGGTGGCTAAAGCCCAACTGCTACTGGCAAAAATACCCGCTCCTATGGCAATCAGTCCCCCGGCCACAAACAGCAAATCAAGTTCACGGGCAAATAACAAAAGCGTTGCGCCCCCGGCAGCCATCCCTCCGGCCAATAACAGCAAAGGGTGACGGCCGGTCCGGTCGGCGATGGCCCCGGCAGGTAAGGCCAGCCCAAAAATCCCAAAACCCAGAATCAAAAAAAACCGGCTGCTCAATAACTGCGCTTCGGCCGGCGAGAACAACAGCACGTCTTCCAAATAATTCAGCATGAACGTGCGGACGGCAATGGCTGCCGACCAAAAGAGGAAACGGTTAAGCATCCACCAGGCAAAGCCGGGTACGCCTCGAATCACTTGATAAACCCGATGAGGGCTGGCCAATAAAGGAACATTATTTGGCTCTTTAGCCCTATGTTGAGCTGTTGATGTGTTTATTTGTCCATGCGTCCATTTGGATAGGGTATAAAGCGTTACCAGCAAAATACCCCAGAAGAGGCCCATGGCCATAAGGGGGGCCGTCCACAAATGCCCTCTGGATAGGCTGACCCCTACCACGGCCACCCCGGAAACTACGCCCATCAACTCTAGCAAGGTCTTGATCCCGGCGGCTTTACCTCGCTGCGCTTCGGGCACATGGTCGGGAATGAGGGCCTGCCAGGGTCCCTGCATGGTGTTGGAAAAGGCCGCCATCGTCATGGCGGCTATGATCAACAGCCAAAAGTTATCCGTTGCCGCCACCAAAACCAAGCTCAACGTCATACCCAGCACGCCGCTGGCCAAATAGGGCGCTCGCCGGCCCCAGCGACTGCGCGTGCGATCGCTCCACCGGCCCACCAGCGGCTGCGTTACCAGGGCCACTACCAGAGACATAATGGTGATGAAACTGAGGGCCGTATTTTTGAGCCAGGGGGGAGCCAGCAGCCGCACCTTTTCGGCATAGATAAAGGGATCCAAGATGTTGATGAGAAAGCCTAAACCCAAACCAAAGAGGCCGACTACAATTAAAAAAGGGATATTACGAGTCTTTGGAGTGAGTGCCGGGGAGGAGAGGTCAGGGGAAGGTTTCAATTTTATCAATCCCTTAACCTGGAAAATATTGACCCACTGTTTCCCGGACTTCCTGTAACCATTGGGCGCGTTGCGCCGCCGAACTGGTAACTACCACGCCAAACATTTTCCGGTAAACTGTCTTCACCCCGCACAGGTTAAAAATGCAGTTTTTCCACAGCAATTCCAGGGGGTCGCCAAACACCGCTTGCTCCCGCTGGCAGGGGGTGTTAGAGGTATTGAAGACAAGGGCGGCAGTAGCTTTGAGAAGGCCAACCGGCACACCTTCTCCTTGATCGCCCTCCAGGAACTTATAGGCCACCCCTGGCCGCAGCACCCGGTCCACCCACCCTTTTAAAATCGCCGGAGGTTGCCCCCACCAATTGGGGTGAACAATGACGAGGCCATCGGCAGAGGCTATCTCCAGGCAGTGTTGTTCTAGCTCTGGGGATAAGGCTACTTAGGAATTTCCTCAGCGGGCAGCAGAGGATCAAACTTTTCCGCATAAAGGTCGTGAAAAGTAATCTCATGTTTGTTCTGCCGGAGGACAACCAGGGCTGCGTGGGCAATGGCATGGTTGAAACTTTGGGCGTGAGGATGAGCCAGAATTACGGATACTCTCATTATCACCTTATTCTCGCGTGAGGAAATCCAGAGGCGTGGCCGGCATAAGCATGCTGCGGGCCACGCTCAGGCGTTTGGGGTGAATAGCCGAGGTTTGCGTAATAATGCGGGTATAATCCTCTGCAGCCAACTCTTCATCACCAATAGCAGCGTAAGAGTCGCCCCGGTTTTCATAGGCATAACGATGTTCCGGGTTCAGGTCAACCACTTTGCCGTAGTCGGCAATGGCCTTTTTATGCTCCTGCAACTCCCGGTACACATTGGCCCGATTGTAATAGGCATACACGTAATCCGGGTTCAGGTCAATAGCCTGAGTAAAGTCGGCCAGGGCCAAATCATTATTTTTGAGTTCACTATGGGCTACACCTCGGTTAACATACGCAGCCACAAAGTCTGGGTCCAGGGCAATCGCCTGGCTGTAATTGGCAACGGCTTCCTGGTATTGGCTCATCCACAGGTACGTATTGCCCCGGTTGAAAAAGGCATATACATTCCGGGGAGACAAGACCAGGGATTGCTCGTAATCGGCCAACGCCCGGTCATAATCACGCAAGCCGGTATAGGCAATGCCTCGATTGGTATAGGCCGCCACAAAATCCGGGGCCAGCGTCTGAGCCTGGTTACAATCCAGCACCGCCTGGCCATAATTACCCATCAATAAATGGGCCGTGCTACGATTGACATAAGCTTCGGCATATTGGGGGTCAAACCGAATGGCTTTGCTGTAATCCACAATAGCCTGTTCGTAGTTTCTGGTGCTAACGTGGGCCAGGCCGCGTTTGTTATAAGCCCGCGAGTCCAGTACGGTCAACTCGTCCGTGTCGGGGGAAACTGGGGTAGTATTGATGCTCAGGGTTCTGAGAGTAGCGGCAAACTCCGCCGCATCCTTGAAGCGATGCACCTTGTCTTTTGACATCGCCCTTTCCACCACCCCGGCCAGCGCCCCAACCTCACGCCACAGGGTTTTCAAACCGGCCGGCATCTCCTCACAGATAGCCTGTTCCAACAGCTCATATAGTTTAGCTTGGGATCGAAATTGACTGGTGCCCCCCTGTGTGATGGCCCGCGCTTCTAGCGCGTCCAGGTCAATGTAATGTTGGCCGGATAGCATATAGTACAGCATTTCACCAATCTGGTAAACATCGCTGCGGGCGTCCAACTTTTCGCCGCGCACCTGCTCCGGCGAGCTGTAAAGCAGGGTACTGGGTTGAAAACCGGCCTGGGTCAGAACCAGTCCGCCAGCGGTTTCCGGTACATGAGCAATGCCAAAATCAATAATTTTTGGGCGACCATCAGTGGTGAGCAGGATATTTTCCCCTTTAATGTCCCGGTGCAAAATACCCTTGTCATGAAATTTGGCTAACCCTTCGCAAATGCCGACGGTCAGATTTACAGCCTGCTCTACCGGCAAATGGCCCTGTTTGTTGAGCAACTGGCGCAGGCTGCCGCCGGGCAAATACTCCATAATCATGTAAAACTTCTTGTCTTCTATCCGCAAAGCGTAAATGGTGACCACGTTGGGATGAGCCAGGGTCGCCGCCACTCGCGCTTCTTGAATGAAACGCTTCACAGAACTCTCATCTTTGATCCGGTTCAAGAGGAGTTGTTTGATGGCCACATGGCGGTCCAAATGCCGGTCTCGCGCTTCAAAAACCGTGGCAAAACCACCCTGCCCCAATTGGCGAATAATCTCGTATTCAAATATTTTTTGGCCGGGTGCAAGCATTGTTTTCCTAACCTTGCGAGTCACTTAACGGTTCTTTGGCGATATGAAAAACACAATTTTCGTCGCCGGCGGCGTGGCAGGTCACTTCTTCAACTTGAAAGGATTTGCCGCCGCTGACCCATTTTAAGCCTTCTTCAATAACGCCAACGGCTGTGTAACAGATGGGTCTCTGGCTGCTTCTATCCCAACAGACCGGGCATTTATGGATGGTATAAATAAAATAATCATCGGCTTCATCAAGGCTGGTCAGTTGGTCGCTGAATTTGGTAAATGTTTCGGCCATGGCCTTTAGCCCCACTTTCAGTTTGGCCCTCAGCGGAATACTTTTGAAGGCAAGTTCCCCCACCCCCAGCAGAGGGCCAAACTCGGCCAGACCTTCGGCAAAACCGGCCCGGCCGGCGTGGATCAGCAAGCCCCGCCCACCGCGACCATAGATCTGATCAACCGCGCCGTTAAGCGCGGAGAAATAGGCAAAGTCAAATTCTTTAGCAAAGTTATTGGGTGGGGGATAATATTTTAGCGGCACGCCGGCCACGTCAAAAACAGTTTTCATAGCCGCCGGGCCAATGGTTTGCTCAATAGAGGTGACAAAGATGTAGACGATTTTATTGTGATAATAGAGCTTGCTCTCTTTAACCGCCGCCATGCCTGTCTCGCTGTAAATTGGATGTTAAGGCATTGTACCATTTATTTGCAAGCTAAACAATGTTGCTTACGTTAAGGCAGCGATATTGTCTCCAGCGGCGCACTCTGGTTAGGATAACTAAGGCCATTAGGGGCAAAGGCGGGTAAGCGCCCGCCAAAATCATTATAGAGGCCGGTGGTGAGGGTATAATTGCCGGGAGGTAGGCCAGGGGGGAGTTCAATCCGATGGGGGTCAATTTGCACGGCGTCTACAGGCCAAGTGGTGGTGGGAGCAGTGCCACGGCGAGGAACACTATCATCACCGACAATCCATTGGCCGTTGGCATCCAGCAGGTGGGTAAAAACCTTCAAGTCTTGGGTTTGCGGGTTGCGCGCCCGCCAAAAGAGGGTAACGTTCACGGCCCCGGATTCAACCTCAAGTTGGTAAGTCAGAAGTTCGATGCCGCCGGTGAAACGGGCCAGAGTCAGACAGGTCAGATTCGAATTGGCGGGAAACCTGTAAAGAGAAACCTGGCCCAGTTCCTCAAAATAATAGGTTTCAACACTGCGACCTTTTTTGGCAGCCCGGCTACTCAATACTTGCCCCTGGGGGCCGGTCGGCAGTATCCAGGCTGTGCCGGAGTCGGGTAATAGCTCACTGAGAGGGGGGAAATCGCCGGCATCAGGCGCGCCTACCACCAGTTGCAGGTCAAAATTATGGTGCAGATAGGGATAAAGTTCGCGGTAGGTAGCCTGGTCGCTCAAATACAATCGTTGCGAGTCTGGCCCGGCCAGACAACTGGCCAGACTGCCAATATTTTGGGCCTGGGCGTTCATAAAACCCGCAAACGTCTCCACCGGGCTGTTGGTCAGCCGGTTATCGGCGTAGGCACGGAGCATCAGCGGCGTTAACCCCAGCAGCGCCAGGAGCGACAAACTCCCCAGAACCAGGGGCGCATATTGGCGGGGTTTGAGCAGAAAGGCCAGGCGCGGGACCATGCTCCAAATCATCAAAGCAAATTCCACAGCCAAAACCAGCAGCACCATGAAGCGCGTAACAACTATAAAGGTTAACAACCACGTGGTCTGGGGCAGCATCACAAAATAAATTGGCTGTTCCAAAATATTAAGGCCGGTGAGAACGAAGGCATAAACGACTCCCCGGCCATCAGGAAACATGAGCAAGATGAAGGGCAATAAATAAACCAGGAATTGGGGACTATAGCCTTTGTTATAGAGTATAAAAATGGCGACGGTCAGGCCGCTGAAAGCCAGCACGTTGCGCGGCTGGCTGTAATCGGCGGGGCGGGTGAAGAGGAAGGCGTATATGCCGGCAAAAACAAGGGTGATGAGCCACCAGATAGACCAGGGCAGCGTGCCATTGTGAACGGCAAAGTTGGTTTCAGCCGGATTCAGCCGATCGCCATTGACCAGGCCAAAGCCATAGTAGCCATCCATTACCGCCCACACGGTTTCCCAGGAAGAACGCCCCAGGATGGAACGCAGCGAGGCCAGCACCCATTCCGGCCCGGCAATGAGGAATGGGCTGAATAACAGTAAAATGGTCAGACCAAAAACAACACTGTAAAGGCCAATTTCAATACTGGCCTCGCGTTTATTGCCTTGATATTGATACCAGAGGCGGCGCAAGGCCACCGGCAGCATCACCACCGGAATGATTTTTACCATAAAGCCCACGCCCGCCGAAATAGCCGAAAGAAGACGGCGCTCGGACAGCAGCAGGTCAAGGGTCAGCAACATAAAAAATAGGGCTGCGCCATCAAAGAAGCCGAGCATAGCATAAACAGGCGGGAACAGTCCGGCGTAAAGCCATAAGACCCGTTTCAGGGTGTCGGCCGAGGGGAAAAGGCGGCGGGCCAGCCGGTAAATCAAAACAAAGTTACCTACTTCAAACAGCACAAACACCGCGCCTAAAATCAACACAAACCAGAGCCGGGGATCGTCCGGCCAGGGCGGCAGCAGCAGCGATAATTTATAGACCCCCACCATAAGCCAGGGCATCAGGGGCGGCCATTCCAGCCAAAAGTGCAGAAAAGGATAAAGGCCATAATCCGTTAAACCCGCAATGCCGTAATAGGTATCAAAATCAGACCAGTCCCGAATGAAACCGCCGGGTTTTAATAAAAACAAGGTCAGCAGGCGGAAGGTTAAAAACAGGGCCAACAAGAGCCAGAAATCGCTCCCGATGGCTGAGGAGGCGGGCGCAGGTGGGGCAAAGGGTATTTCTTTTTTGGTTTCCGGTGAGGTTGACTCGGCAGAGCCGGCAGTTACTTCGGTGGAAACAGCGTTTATGGCAAAACGAATGATTTTTTGGGGAAAGGAGACGGCAGGCTCCGGCAGTCTATCAAATTCTACATCGGCGGGCGCGCCCTGCTGGCCGGCGGTAAAAAGGGCTTCCTGGATGTCGTCTACCGGGCCGGGGCGAGGGCCTTCGTCAACATCCGGCACGGGTTCGGGCAGCTCGTCAAAATCTACCTCGGTTGGCTCGCCGTGCCGGGCGGCTTCCACCAAAGCGCCCTGAATGTCGTCTACCGGCCGGGCCAGCGGCGCATCATCCACTTCAGGCAAGGGACCGCCTGATTCCGGGGCGTCGTAAGGGGCCATGGGCCGGGTTTTGCCCTGGCCAGAGCCTGACCCGGTTTGGGCCACCCTCTGCTCATTGTCTTGTTGGTCTTGCTCTGATCCTTGAGCGGGGGGGGTCTTTTGCTCTTGGCTCATCGCATTCTCCCTGTCCATAATTTGAGGCGCAGCGCCAGGAGGGCGCGAGTGTATTGCATAAGAATTGATAAAAATTGGGTTTTGCTGTGTCCATGCAGGCGCAGGCGGTAAAACACCGGAATTTCCAGCATGTGGTACCCCCGTTTGTGGGCCACCATGAGCAGCCGGATAAAGTAGTCGCCATAGCCGTAATAAATCTGGTCCAGGTCCAGCGCGTTTAGCTTATCGCGGTAAATGGAAAAGAAGCCGCTGAGATTGTCGTGGACGGGTGTGCCAAAGAGCAGGCGGATGCCGTAATTATAGATGAGGCTGGAAAATTGGCGAAACCGATCTTCCATGCCGCCGGCCATTACAAAACGGGAGCCAATGATGAGATCGTAATATTCTAAAAATTTGATCATCTGAGGGATAATGGCCGGGTCGTGGTTAAAGTCGGTATCCATGAACACCAGGATGTCACCCCCCGAATGGTCAATGCCGTAGCGAATGGCCGTTGCCAGGCCGCGTTCTGCGGTCCGCACAAAAAGTTTGACCTGCCCGTTGCCATCAAAATTCTGCCGCACAATCTCGGCCGTGCCGTCGGGGCTGTTGTCGTCAACCACTACAATGTCAAAATCCAGATCAAGCGGGGCCAGGGTGGCAAAGATGGCCCGGATGAGTTCAACGATGTTGTCTTTTTCTTTGTAGGTTGGCAGGATGATGGATGTTTTCATGGTGTTTGGGAGTGGGGATTTAGGAATTGGAGGTTAGGAATTAGGTGAGGGTTTGCCCCTTAGTATTATTTGAACCTTACTCCCTGTTCCCTTCTGCTTACATGTACTTCCATAATTCAAAAATAGTGCCGTATTTGCCCCCCTGTTGGCGGAAGCGGCGCTGGTCGGCGGGTTTGGGCAGGGAGTAGTAGGAGGCCTGGCTGTTATCCTGAGAGAGGCGGGGAGGATTGCCCGCCGCCACCAAGTTGACGGCCTTGACCAGCATGTCGGCCCCTACCACCGCACTTTTGTATTGCAACGAGGTCAATGTGCCGGTGGGGTCAATGGCAATTTTTTCTTGCAGCAGCAAATCGCCGGTATCAAATTTTTCATCTACCCAATGGATAGTCACGCCGCTTTCCTTTTCGCCGTTAGCCACCGCCCAAAAATAGGGCCACAGCCCCCGGTTACGCGGCAGCAACGCCGGATGAATGTTGAGCGTGCCCTGCGAGGGCAGGTTGATGAGGTTGCGTTTGATGAGTTGGTTCAGGTAGATAGAGATGACCAGGTCGGGCTGCCAGCTTTTAATTTTGGCCATTGTTTCAGGGCTGTTAACGTTTGTTGAGCCAGCCACGGGCACGCGGTATAACGCCCGCATATCGCGCAGCGAGTGTATTTTTGGTTGGCGCCCAATCAAGCGAAAGATAATGGCCGTGGCCCGGCTCTGAAAAAGCTCTAATGCCTTGCGGCCCACAAAACGCAGGCCGGTTTGTTTTAACAAATAGAGCAATCCCGCCGGCAGGCTTTTGCCGTAAATCAGGCAATCGGAGCGCACAATGCCCACCACCTGGCCCGGAAACTCCCGGAGCAGGCGTTCGGTCATCATGTTTGAAAAAAGACTTTCGTAGGTAAGAATTACGATGCGCATAGGCTCATCAACGTATCACAAATATAGTCAATTTGGGCAGGGGTAAGGGTGGCGCTGGAAGGCAGGTTCAGCCCTTTGCGCCCCAGTTCTTCAGCTACGGGCAAGGATTGGCCGGTGTTATACATAGGCAAGGTATGCACCGGGCAGAAAAAAGGGCGCGTTTCAATACCGGCTTCGCGTAATTTAAGTTGTACTTCATCCCGGCTCAGGCCAAATTCATCCTCCACAATCACGGAATACATCCAGTACACGTTTTCCGCCCAGGGCTTTTCCACGGGCAGAGTCAGACCAGGAACACCGGCCAGACGATGGTTGTAATGGGCGGCGTTGCGGCGACGAAGGGTGATCATCTGGTCAATCCGTTCCAGTTGGGCCACGCCAATGGCGGCCTGCACATTGGTCATACGGTAGTTGTAACCCACTTCGGGATGATAGTAGGGATCATGACTGTACCGCCCCTGGTTTTCCAGAAAAAAGGCCCGCTCGGCCCAGGCCTGGTTATTGGTGATCACAATGCCGCCTTCGCCGGTGGTGATGATTTTGTTGCCGTAAAAGCTAAAAACGGCCGCATCACTCAAGCCCCCCACCCGCCGGTCCCGGTAACGCGCGCCGTGGGCTTCGGCGGCGTCTTCCAGCAGGAACAGGCCGTGTTTGGCGGCCAGGGCCTGGAGCGGCTCCATGTCAACGGGGTGCCCATACAGGTGGACGGCGATGATGGCTTTGGTGTCAGGCGTGATGGCCTCGGCCACCAGGGAGGGGTCAATATTCCACGTGTCTCGTTGGGAATCCACAAAAACAGGGTTGGCCCCGGTGTAACGCACGGCATTGGCCGTAGCCACATAGGTCAGGCTGGGCATGATTATCTCATCGCCGGGACCCAGGTTGAGGGTGGCTGCCAACAGGTGTAAAGCCACGGTGCCATTAAAAGTAGCCACGCCGTAGCGCGCGCCACAATACTCGGCAAAACCACTTTCAAAGGCGCGTACATACTCACCCAACGAGGAAATCCAGCCGCTTCTGAGGCAATCGGCCACGTATTCCAATTCTTTGTCCCCCAACAACGGCTCGGCCACGGGAATGAAGGGTTGTTTTTTTGGCAAGTTGCTCCCCATAAAAAAGGGAGACGTTTAGCGGCGTCTCCCTACCGCAAGATAACGTGTCAACAAAGTTGACGTGTCAACAAAGTTGACGTGTCAACAAAGTTGACGTGGGAAAAGGAGGCTGAATCATAACGCTAATGGGCATAAAAGTCAAAGTAGAATTGTTGATTGCCTTTACTTCAAACTCCAACTTCCGCCCCCGTCCACACTCTTGTAAAGCCCGCCGCCGGTGGCGGCCAAAACAATATTGGGATTGGTAGGATGAACGGCCATAGATTTAACGTAATGGGGAAAACCTGTAGCCCCATTAACACTTAAACCATTGTTGATGTCTTCCCAACTTTTGCCGCCATCGGCGCTTTTGAAGATGCCCTTGGCAAAACGGTCTTCCTCGTAGCCGCTGCCTGTGTAAACAATGCTGGGGTTACTGGGCGCGTAGGTAATGGCCGAATAGGCTGAGTCGGCTCCGCCAAAAATCAAACCATTGCTCACCGAGGTAAAATCACCGCCGTTCTCCGTTTTAATAATTCCCGCATCGTAGGAGTTGATGCCTACCAGGTAAACGTCTTTTTGGGTGGGGTGGGCGGCCATGCCAAATACGCCCTCGCCCACGCCATAGGCCAGCGGAATGAAATTGCGGCCAGAATCAACAGACTTGTAGATTGAGCCAAAAAAGCCGCCCACGTAAACCGTGTCGTGATTGAAGAGGTCTATCACAATGTGGGTCAACCTGCCGCCAACCAGGCCCCGGCCATACCCGTCAGACACCCAAGTCTGGCCGCCGTCGGTGGACACCACCAGAGTCGCTCCAATGCCGCCATAGAGCAGATTGGGGTTTGCCGGGTCAACCGTCACCACATCTACCACCCGGTTGGCCGTACTCAAACCGCTGCCGTAGGCTTGCCAATTGTTGCCGCCATCGGTTGATTTGAGCACAGCGTTCCACGAGGGCGCATAGAAGGTGGCCGGGTTGTGAGGGTCAATGACAAAAGCGGTCAGGCCCGAACCATCCAGCTCCATTCTGGTCCAGGGGCCGTCGCCGCCGTTGGTGCTCTTGTAGATGCCGTCCGCCTTCACCAGGGCGTATACTTCCTGGGGATTCTGGAGATTGATGTCCACGTCAATGACTTCCCGAACCCCGATCTGGGCAACGGATTGCTCAGATTTAAGTGGAACCAGGGTAGGGCCGCTAACGACTTTACGGGTTGGCGTCGGTTCTGTGGCGGCAATGTTGGTGGGGGTGGAGGTGGAGGTGGGAGTTGTTTCTGTGGTGGGGGTAGCCGGGGCCGGTTGGGGAGTGGGGGTAAGGGTTGGGGTGGAGGTCGGGGTGTCAACGGCTATATTTTCTGCAGCCATAGCTGTTTCGGTCAGGCCCGCTTCAACCACAGCCGTGGCTTCCTGTTGGGCCTGGCGGGTGTTTTGGGTATCAAGTTCAGCCTGCGCCGTCTGTTGTTCGGTTTCAGCCTGGGTTGTTAGTTGAGCGATGGCGGCAACGGTTTCTTCCGGTTGTCCTTCGGCGGGCAGAGGGCTGGGCGCAGGAGTAGCATTTGAGAAGGTTAACACCCCCGAACTGTACAGGATATAACCGGCCGCAACCACTGCCCCCAATAAAATGAATACCGCCACAACTATTGGAATCAACACGAACCAGGCCGATTTTTGGCGCGGCGGGGTCGAAATCACCCCTGGCGGTGGAGAGGTAGGGGAAGGAGTCGGCGGCGCCAGCGGGGGGGGAGGAAGCGGGCCTGGGGGCATAGGGGGAGCGACCGTGGCGCCCACCATTGTATCTTCTTTATCCTGCGCCGGGGTGGTAATTCCGGTTAAAGTATATGAGCCGGCAATGGTTTCCAATTCCTTTTGCCAGGCGGCCACCGATTCCGGCCGGTCGGCCGGTTTTACCTGCATGGCGTGCACAATGGCCTCAGAAACATGGTGGCTCAACCTGGCATTCACCTCATCCGGCGGCTGGAATTTGCTTCCCCCCACCATCAGGCTAACGCTGTCCGGCGGTTTTTTACCCGTGAGCACAGCATAGAGTGTGGCCCCCAAAGAGTAAATATCAGAGGCAGGGGTGGTGCCCAAACCGCTGTATTGCTCCGGCGGCGAAAAACCCGGCGTCACCCCTTGCGCCCCGGTTTGGGTGCGGCTCCCGGCTGCCCCTTCTTTGGCAATGCCAAAGTCTACCAATACCGCCCGGCCATCAGGGGTAATTTTTATATTTTGGGGTTTGATGTCGCGGTGGATAATAGGCGGGGTTTGCCGGTGCAGGTAGTTGACGGCCTCGCCCACCTGCTGAATATAATTGATGGCCTGGGCTTCTTCCAGGGGATGTCCCTGCTTTTTGACAATCTGCCACAGATTCTCGCCTTCAATAAAATCCATCACCAGGTATTGTTGACCCTCAAAGCTAAAGTGATGGGTCACCCGGGGCAGGGCCGGATGGCGCAGGCGGGCCAGGATCAGGGCTTCTCGCTTGAATTGGTTGATGGCCTGGGGAGTTTGAAAAAAATTCTCCTTGATCGCCACCGGCGTGCTCAAGTTGGTGTCAAAAGCCCGGTAAATGGCCCCCATTCCGCCGTGCGCCAGCAATCCGTCAATGCGATAACGATTTTCTAAAATGGTATCTTCTGGAAGAGGCATTGGGTCATTCTCCCTCTCATCCATAAAACGTTTCGCTGGCTATTATAACATATTCTCAAGTTAAGAGATAATAAACAAGGCGTTCCCGCCGCCGGGGAACGCCTTGTTTATTTGTTTTGCCGGAACACAGATTCAAGCCCCACGCTTTAACCCAGGAAAAGGGTTATCACCTCCCAATTGGACCACAGGTCATAAAGGCCAATACCCACCAGCAGTAAACCGCCAATCAGGTTAATGAGCCGGGCGTGCAAAGCAAATTGGCGCGTAATCCAACGTTGCCAGGCCCCCGACAAAAAGGAGAGGAGCAATAGGGGCAAGCCAAAGCCCAAACCAAACCACAAGAAAACGGACAGTTGGCCAACCGCTTCACCCACCGAGAGCGATAGAGCAAAAATGCCCACCACCAGCGGCCCGGAGCAAGGCAGAGCGATGGGGCCATACAACAAACCGTACACAAAAGCATTGATATACGGATGCGAAAGAACCGGCACCTGCAACTGCGGCAATTTTTTGAACGGGTTATAATTGAGCAGCAGCAGAACGCCCAGGGCAATGATCAAAAAGTCGGCCAGGGGAATCACCACCGAGAGCGCCTGCCCCACCGAAAGCGACAGCGCGGCAATAACAAAACCCAGGGCTAACATCATCGCCAGCACGCCCGCCAGCACAAAAAAACCCAAAAAATAACGCCCGTACTGGCGGCCGGACACCGCCGTTTGTCCCCCGCTCAAATAAGCCAGGTAGCCAGGATAGAGCGGCAAAACGCAGGGGCTGGTGGTAGCCAACAGCCCCAAAGAGATAGAAGTAACGATGGCGTTAAGGTCCATTGCGGTTATCCTTCATTCAAAAAAGGCTCTAACGCTTCTTTTAGCGTTTGCGCGTCCTTGATGCCAAAAGGCAGGGGATGCGCTTCACCCTGGCGATCAATGATCAGCATGGGCGTGGCCGGTGGGTTCAGAAATTGAGGGCCATATAGTTGGCCAATCTCGCGGGCCACTTCAGGCGAGGCCACCACGTAAATCCAGTCAAAGCCGTTCTTATCCGTATGCGCCTTCAGCTTGGCCGCATCTTCATTGAGGTCAATATCCACCCCCACGCTCACAAAATCATCGCGCTCGCCCACTAGCTGGTGAAGAGCGGCTACCTCTTGCTGCTGTTTCAAACAATTGCTGCACCAAACGGCCAGTGTTTCTACCAGCACCACCTTATCTTGCAGATCAGCCATGCTGAACGTTTCGCCGGTATTGACGTTGGTCAGTTCGGCCTTGAACCAGGCCGGCCCCATCATCTCCTGCTCTTCAGCCTCGTCCTGACCCATCATTTCGTCCATCGCTTCTTCTGTGGCCATAGCCCCCTCGCTATGTTCCGACATAGCGGTTTCGCCGGTTGTGTCATCATCAGACATCATCTCTTCAGACATCATCTCATCGGCTGAAGTATCTTTTTCAACCATCATCGCTTCATCGCCGGCTGGCTTTTCTTCCATCATCATTTCGTCGGCCGCTTCTTCTTTTGCCATCATTGCCTCATCGGTTTCGGCCATTGATTCACCAGCCGCAGCAGGCTGCTCAACGGTTGTGGGCGAGTTTGTCCCGGCACAAGCGCCAACAAACACCCCAATGACTACAGCCAATAACCATATTCTCAAGATTTTTCCAAACATAATTGCCTCCTTATTCATACTAATGTTTGGTGACAATCACCTAAAGAGTAACTGTCACCGAAGGGTTAATTCATCAAACTGGGTTCAGTATGACCAAAAATCCTTACAAGTTACTTAAGGAATTCTTACAGATTTCTTACATTTTGGACGTTTGCTTGAGAAGAGTTTACCTGCCTTGCTATTCGGCGTAGAGTGTGATTTAATATACAGGAGAGGCAAGCGATTTATGTTCAATAGACACCTTGAGCCAGATGAGGCCCGGGCCTTGATGGTCAAAAAGCAATTGGCCGCCCGCTCCATCACCGACCCCCGGGTTTTAACCGTGATGGGCCAGATTCCCCGTCATCTTTTTGTTGACGAAGATTTACAGGATGCGGCTTATAGAGATAGTCCCCTGGCCATTGGCTATGGCCAGACGATTTCCCAGCCCTACATTGTGGCTTTTATGACCCAGGAGTTATTGCTGCCGGAAGATGGCCGGGCCGTGGTTTTGGAAGTTGGCACCGGCTCCGGCTACCAGACCGCTATTTTGAGCCGGTTGGCGGCCAGGGTGTACAGCATAGAACGCATTGAGGCGCTGGCCAAAAGGGCGCAACGCCTCTTGCATGAGCTTGATATTCACAACGTGGCCATAAAAGTTGGCGACGGCGGTTATGGTTGGCCGGAACACAGCCCCTACGACGCCATTATTGCCACTGCCGCCGCGCCGGATATTCCCCCGCCCCTGATTGACCAACTGAAAGATGGGGGCAGGCTGGTTGCGCCGATTGGCCCTAAATGGCAACAAGAGTTGATCCGCTTACAATGGAAGGGCGATGAAATTGTGCGGGAAAGATTAGCCCCGGTAGCCTTTGTGCCCCTTATTGGCGAGCACGGCTGGGCAGAGGATGAGTATTGAACAGGGTAACAAGGTAGCAGGGTAACAAGGTAGCAGGGTAACAAGGTAGCAGG
>JAFGDY010000269.1 GCA_016931895.1 Anaerolineae bacterium | reverse complement strand
AGGTCGCATAGTCCGGTCTAGTGCGCACGATTGGAAATCGTGTAGGTGTAACAGCCTCGCGGGTTCGAATCCCGCCCTCTCCGCTCTATACCAGAACAGGGCCAAAGGGATGTCTATCCTTCATCCCTCCAGACCCCAAAATAAATTCTTTGCTCGGGGTGAGGGCAACCGGGTGGCGTTGATGGTTGGGTCCTGCGCGGCAAGAGCCCCCGAACCAGGTCAGGTCCGGAAGGAAGCAGCCTTAAGAGGTCTCTCTTGGGTGTCGTAGGGGTGCCTGGCCGGAGCTACTCGGTTGCCGTCGCCCTGAGTGTGGATTTTTTTAAGTGAGCCTTCGAAGGAAGGGGGAGTTAAAGGGAGTAGGGGAGGTTAGTTCGCCAGGTGAAGTTAAAAACTAACCTCCCTCTGTTCCAGATATTCTGAATGCCCAGGGCGGACCTATTTATGGCCCGCTCTTTTACTATATTAAGCCCATTTTGGAATCGCCGTTATCATCATGACTGTCGTTAGTGATAAGCCAGAAGTGGATACCCCAGCCAGGTCAGGGCTGCCGCACCTGTTGCGCCGCGGACGGCTCGGACGGCCCCTATGGCGCGGCGGGGGAGTGCTTGGGATCATCTTGCTGCTTTGGGCCGGTTATGTGTTCACCGGCCAGCCGGTCACATTAATCATCAATGATCGGTCATACCCCGTCCGGGTCCATCGTTTGACCGTGGCCGGGGTGTTGCAGGAGGTTGGTCTCAGTCTGGAAGCTGAAGATAGGGTCCACCCGGCGCCCGGTGCCCGGCTCTCGCCCGGCGATACCATTACCATTCAATTAGCCCGCCCGGTAACGGTTGAGGCTGATGGCCATTCTACCCGCCTGTTCACTCACCAGCAAACCGTGGCCGGGGTTCTGGCCGAAGCCGGCCTCGCGCTCAATCCGCATGATGATGTTCTAATGGATGGGGTGAAGACATCGTCCCCTCAGATTCTCCTGCCCCCGCCTGTTCCGCCGCCAAACAGGCAGAAAGCAGCATTGTTTCTGTTTGCTGCCGATACGCCGCAAGAGGCCCCGGCAGCCACGCGCCCGGAAGCGGTGCAGTTGATTGTACATCGCGCTGTGCCGGTGACTCTGAATGATGGAAGGGTTCGCAGCACCTTTTACACTACCCAACCCAACGTGGGCGAGGCCTTGTTAGAACAAAACATTACCCTCTTTTTGGGCGACAAGGTAACGCCGGGTTTGGGGACGCGCCTGTTGCCGGGAATGGAAGTTTATATCCAACGTTCCATCCCCGTGGTCATTACCGTTGACGGCTGGACGGTCAAAACCCGCACTCGCCGCCAAACCGTGGGCCAAGTGTTAGCGCAAGAGCAGATTGTCTTGATGGGCCAGGATTTTAGCCGCCCTCCGGCAGATTATAGCCTGGCTGCCAACGAATTTATTGAAGTAGTGCGGGTGCGCGAGGCCATTGAAATTGAGCAAGAACTCATTCCTTTTGAAGCCAAGTGGATTCCTGACCCGCAAATGGAACTTGACCGGCAAGAAGTGCAGCAAACGGGTACAAATGGTTCCATCAAAAAACGGTCCCGGATTCGTTACGAAAATGGGCAAGAAGTATGGCGGGTGCTGGAAGATGAGTGGCTTGATCAGGAACCCCAGGAGCGGGTGATTGCTTATGGCACCAATATTGTCATTCGTACCCTGGATACCCCGGATGGTCCCCTTGAATATTGGCGTAAAATTTCTATGCTGGCCACGGCTTACAGCGCCGCTACCTCGGGCAAAGATCGCGATCATCCTCGCTACGGTATTACCCGCAGTGGTCTGCCGGCCGGATATGGTATTGTAGCGGTTGATCCCAAAGTGATCCCCCTGATGGCCGATTTATACGTGCCCGGCTATGGCCCGGCCCTGGCCGGCGATACCGGGGGCAAGGTTTTGGGCAAACATATTGACCTGGGTTATGATGAAGACCAATCCCTGCCCGATCTATATGAGTGGCGCGAGGTATACGTGCTGACGCCGGTGCCGCCGCCCGACAAAATCCGGTATGTTTTGCCGCAGTGGCCGCAGCAACAATAAGGGAGCGCGGCGAGAAAATACAACTCTAGTTTTTTAGTCTTGGCCTGGCAGTTTGGGAGCGCATTTTGAAATTTGCTGAAACACAGCCCCTCTCAACGTTACTCAAAAAATATAATTTACGGCCTCGAAAGGGGTTGGGCCAAAATTTTCTGGCCGACCCTTTTCATCTGGCCCAAATTGTAGCCACGGCTGAGTTGGACCCGGAAGACGTGGTGCTGGAAATTGGCCCTGGCCCCGGCACGCTGACCAGACTGTTGGCTGAAGCCGCCGGCCGGGTTATTGCAATTGAACTTGACCCTAATATGGTCAACTTACTGCAAAATGAACTTGGTTATTTACCCAACCTGACCGTCATCCAGGCCGATATTCTCCAAACTAACCTTAAAGCTTTAATAACCAATTTTTCCCCTACTTTCTCCTCTTTTAAAGTAGTGGCCAATCTGCCCTATTACATTACTTCGGCCGTGATGCGGCATCTGCTGGAAACAACGCCGCGCCCCCAGCGCATAGTAGTAACCGTGCAAAAGGAAGTGGCCCGGCGGATAGTGGCCAAACCGGGAAATATGAGCTTGTTGGCGCTCAGTGTGCAATTTTACGGCCAGCCAAAGATAACGCATCACATTCCGGCCGGGGCCTTCTACCCGCCGCCCAAAGTTGACTCGGCCGTAGTCCGTATTGACTCATTTCCCCAACCCCTGCTACCGGCGGCTGATGCGCCACATTTTTTTCGCGTGGCCAGGGCCGGTTTTGGTCAAAAGCGGAAACAGTTAAAAAACGCCTTGGTCGCCGGTTTATCCCGGCCTATGCTGGAAATTATTCGGGCCATGGAAAAGGCCGGGGTTGATACTGCTCGGCGGGCCGAAACCTTAAGTTTGACCGAATGGGAACGGCTGGCCGAAACATTGCGTTAAACGAGAGGAGAATATCAAGCCGAGATGTTACTTGGAGTTGCCCCGAATCCCACCATTGACCATACCCTGCACGTGCCGGAGATGGTTGTGGGGGCGGTCCATCGCGCCACGCGGGTGGCCCGAGTGGCCGGTGGCAAAGGTTTGAACGTTGTCCGGGCCGCCCACCTGCTTGGGGCAAAGGCCCTGGCTACCGCGCCGCTAGGTGGGCATGCAGGGCAGGTGATTGCCGATTTTTTTAACGCAGAAGGTCTGGCTGCTAATTGGTACTGGTTAGCGATGGGCGAAACACGTACCTGCCTGCTGGTGACTCACGATACCGGCGATGCAACGGTGATCAATGAACCGGGGCCGGTTGTTTCAAAACAAGATTGGCAGGGGTTTATGGATCATATCAAAGGGGTGGCCGGAGAGGCGCGGGCCGTAGCCATTGCCGGTAGTCTGCCTCTGGGGGTTGAGCCGGAAACACTGGGGGTATTGGCTCGCTCCCTGGCTGCTTCTGACCGAATGGTTTATCTGGATACCAGTGGGGCCGCGCTGCATGCCGCCCTGGGACAGCCGGGTGGATTATGCATCAAAGTCAATCGGCGAGAGTTGGCTGCCGGCTTGCAACTACCCCTGGAAAATGTAGGGCAGTTAGTTAAAGCCGGGCAAACGCTGTTAGCGCGTGGCGCAGCCTTGATAGTGGTTACGCTGGGGCGGGAAGGGGCCTTGGCCATTGCCCCGGAGGGATGCTGGCAGGCCAGCGCGCCGCCGGTTGAGATTGTCAGCACCGTAGGCAGCGGCGACTCGCTGCTGGCGGGTTTGGCGGTGGCTTGCTTGCAGGAAAAAAGTATTGGCACCGCCCTGGCCATGGGCGTGGCCTGCGGGGCGGCCAATGCGCTCAATGATCTGCCGGGCGGATTCGAGCCGCGCGAGGTTACTTCTCTCTTGGAACGAGTCAACCTTAAAAAACTAAATGTTTGAGATTGGCATTATGGCGTGTTGCGTATCCCGTATTTTGAATAATCACGCCATACGCAACACGCACTATTGCGATTATCCGCCCGGCTCGGTTTCCGGCGGGTTGGGCGGGGCTGTTTCTTTTTCCACCAACTGCTTCAGATTTTCCAATGAGCCGGCAATCATCTCTTCAAACGCGCCGTTGCCGGTGAAACGGATCAGAAGCTTGCTCAGCGAGAAGCCTCCGGTTAATTCCCAATCTAGCGACCAGGTTACTTTGGTTTTACCGTCCATTGCTTCCAGAGCAAAGGTATTGGTTTGAGTCATCTGGAGGGGGGCATTTTCCATCTCTTGCAGTTCATAGACCAATTTTTGGTTTGGCTCCCACACCGTTACTTTTTGCGTGGCCGTTTGGCCATCGTTGGATACGCCAATCCAGATGGTATCCGGTCCTTCTTTTTGGTCGCTGCCGTATTTGCCTTCCACCGGATAGGGGAAGCGGCCCTCGGTATAGGTCCAATTTGGCAGGCGGGTGACGTCTGCCAGCACGGCCCATACTTGTTCCGGCGCGGCGTTGATCTCTTCGGTATAATTAACGTGTCCCATGCTTGCACCTCGTTTTATATGAAAATTTGATTATTGTTCAGGCCAGATCACATTTTGGCCTTTCTGACCAATGACCAACGACCAATAACCAACCACCAACGAATGATCAATTTGGTCTTTTGTCGTTCGTCCTTCGTCATTTGCATACTTGATTATGATAACGTGTTTACGATTAATGGTCAACCTGACTATAATACCAGGAGTTTTGCAGAGCTGTGTTTAACTTTACGCAGCATTTGAGACAAATTATCCCAGGAAAGGCTAAAACTTATGCGCGCTATCTTACAACGGGTTCAACGTGGCCGGGTAACTGTGGCGGATAAAGTGTTGGGAGAAATAGGGCCAGGGTATGTTATTTTGTTGGGGGTAACGCATACAGATGGGCCGGATGAAGCCAAAAAATTGGCCGAAAAAACAGCGCACTTGCGCGTCTTTGAGGACAGCCAGGGCAAAATGAATTTATCTGCCCTGGACACCGGGGCCGAGATGCTGGTAGTGTCGCAATTTACCCTGTTTGCCGATGCAAAAAAGGGGCGGCGGCCCAGTTTTACCCGGGCGGCTCCCCCTGAAATTGCGGAACCTTTGCTGGCCCTGTTTGTTGATTATTTAAAAGAGCTGGCGGTTAAAAAAGTGGCAACCGGCATGTTTGGCGCTCACATGCGGGTCAATATAGAAAACGATGGGCCGGTAACCATTATTTTGGATACAGATGAGCTATAGAAGGCTTCACGTTCATTCCATACAGGGCATATACAACTTATCGGTGTACTCCTTAACCATGCGCGACATGCTGAATTGAGGCGCAACCGTACGGATGGTTTCTTTGACCATTTGGATCCATTGAGGGGGTATTCCTCTGGCGTCGCGTTGGTAGTAAAAGCAGGGCACCACTTCATTTTCCAGCAGCTCGTATAGGGCGGTAGCGTCGGCGTGATTTTGGGCTTGTTCGTTCTCGTATTCGGCGTGGGGGTCGCCAATGGCCCAACCATTTTTGCCATTGAAGCCTTCGGCCCACCAGCCATCCAAAATAGAGAGATTGGGACAACCATTTAGTCCCGCTTTTTGGCCGCTGGTGCCGCTGGCCTCCATGGGGCGGCGGGGCGTATTGAGCCACACATCCGCGCCGGCCACCATGTGCCGGGCCACATTCATATCATAATCCTCTACAAAGATGAGATGTCCGGCCAGCCCTGCCTCGTGGGAACGATGGTAAACTTCACGGATGAAATCTTTACCCGGTTCATCGCGGGGGTGGGCTTTGCCGGCAAAAATGAATTGCACGGGTTGGACATCATCTCCATAAACAATGCGCTTCAAACGTTCAACGTCGTGAAAAAGCAGGGTGGCCCGTTTGTAGGTGGCAAAGCGGCGGGCAAAGCCAATAGTGAGCGACTTGGGGTTCAATAAACGGTCCGTGGCCTGAATTTCATCGGGGTGACGCCCCAGGCGCTGCAACCGCTGCCGGGTGCGCAGCCGCACAAAATCAATCAGCTTAAGGCGTAGTTGGTTCATGACGGCCCACAATTCTTCATCGGGGATCCGGGTGATGCCATCCCACATGGCCTGGTCATCAATACGTAACGTCCAATTTTCTGCCAGGTATTTGTCAAAAAGCGCTTTCAACTCCGGGGCCAGCCAGGTTTCAGTGTGAATACCATTGGTGATGGGGATGATGGGTACTTCCTTCACGTCTTTTTTGGGCCAGAGCCAACTCCACATTTTGCGCGACACTTCGCCATGCAGTCTGCTCACGCCGTTGTATCGCCCGGCCATATTCAGAGCCAGAACCGTCATACTAAACGTTGGCCCCCAACTCTGATCTTGTCGGGCCAGGTTCATAAATTCGTCGCGATTAATTTTGAGAAAATTGTGCCAGAGGGGGAAATACCGGTCTATCATGTGAAAAGGAAAAGCATCGTGCCCGGCCGGGACCGGCGTATGGGTGGTAAAAACGGTGGTTTGATGAATAATTTCGCGGGCTTCGGCAAAACTCAGGCCGTTCTCAACCATCTCCCTGGCTCGCTCCAATACCAGAAAGGCGGAATGTCCTTCGTTCATGTGGTAAACCGCCGGTTTAACGCCCAGGGCGCGTAAGGTCCTGACGCCGCCAATGCCCAGCACCATTTCCTGAGCGATCCGCATTTCCTGATCGCCGCCATAAAGGCGGGCAGAAAGTTCGCGGTCTTCGGGGGCGTTGGGGTGGATGTCGGTATCCATGAGATAAAGGGGCACATTGCCCACCCGAATATGATAAACTTTGGCATAAACGCGCCGGTCGGGCAAACCATTGCGGGCCGGCAAAGCCACCGAAACCACAATCTCTTTGCCGTTGGCATCAAAAGCGGCCTGGGCCGGGGCTTCGGCAAAACGCACTTTGGTATAAATGGCTTCCTGGTCGCCGTTGGGGGTGATGAGTTGTTTGAAATAACCCTGGGGGTATAAAAACCCCATGCCAATAAAGGGCAGGCCCAAATCGCTGGCTTCTTTGGTGTGGTCGCCGGCCAAAATACCCAGGCCGCCGGAGTAGATGGGCAAACATTCGTGCAGGCCAAACTCGGCTGAAAAATAGGCGATGGGCTGGTGGAGTTTTTCGTTGTACTTATCTTTGAACCAGGTCTTATCAAAAACCTGGTACTCATCAAAGGCGGTCAAAATGTCGTGATACGCCCGGATAAATTCTGGATTATTGGCCGCTTCATCCACTTCCGCTTGCCGCACTTCCCGCAGAAACAGAATGGGATTGTGATAAACATCTTCCCACAGCCGGGCGTCAATGCGTTTAAAAAGCTCTTGGGCTTCTGGATGCCAGGTCCACCATAGATTATAGGCTATTTCGGTCAGGCGAATAATCCGTTCTGGAATGGGCGTAAAACCAACCGTTCTGATCATAAGCGCGTATCCTTTTCTGCAATATGTTGACGATAATTAATTGTAGCCCAAAAGGGTGAATTTTCAAAATCACTATACTACTAGATATAGTAGGGTAATGGTCGCGTGATCCTATATTTTGGGGTATATTTACCAAAGGGGTAAAGCAAAGCGATTCACCGCGCCTGGGCCAGTTCGCACAGCGCCGCAATTTCGTCGCGGTGGCCTCGCTCGTGGCGATAGGGCACGCGCAGCACGCTGGCCAGGGTGACGGGCGTGCCCCAGATGGGATGAGAGCCGATCCGGTCGAGCGCTTCTTCGGGAATACGGTCTAGTAGAGCCAGCAACTCCTGGCGCGTTTCGTCTAACAAAGCGCGGGCCTCGGCCCAGGTGCAGCCGGCCCGTTTGGCTACTTCGCGGCGATTATTCCAGGCATCTTGGTCAAAGGCCAGGTCATAACAGAGTGGGGAGATGGGGCAATCCTCGTGCAAAATGCGGTGGGCAAAATGGATCACCGACTCTTCCACTGCCGCCAAGTGCACCAGGTGATCTTTGATGCTCCATGCGTCGGGCCGAATCCGATAATTGCCCGGCTGCTCGTTGAGCGGGGCCAGTAATTGCAGCATATCTTGGCGACTTTGCTGCAATTTTTTTCTGATGTCGGCGATCCGTGAACGGGGCATTAGCCCGCCGGTATGGGCGGAATAACCACGGATGAGGGAATGAAACCCGCGGAATCGGCCAAAATGGCGCAGCCGCTCAAGCCGATCATGCCGCCAAATATGAGCACAAAGATCAAAATAGAAACGCAGTACAGGACCAGGTTGAGATACCCAATAATCAGCCCGGCCACGGCCAGGCCATCACCGGTTTGCGCGCCGTAACTTTCTCTTATCTCCCGGCGAGCCATGTGGCCGGTAATGACGGCTACCAGCGCTCCCACGATGGGGATGAAAAACCAACTCAGACCAACTCAGAATGGCCGACACCAGACTAACAATGGCCATCGTGTTAGTCGGGGGACTGGCCGGATAGTGTGGTTGTTGCATCAAATGACTCCTAAAATAAAAATTCTGGGGGCATTGTCTTTAACAACGCCTAAGCCGCAATCTTACGCCGGCGCCGGCCCCGCCACCAGAGGAACAACAACAAAAGGAAGGCGACGGTTAAGGCAATGATGATAGGAATGAGGATGGATAAGATAGCCCCAATCAAGGATAAAATATCCTCAATGATACTGACCAGCCAATTGCCCGTACCGGCCGTGGTGGTGGTTACCGCCGGGCGGGCCGCTGCTTTGACCGTGTGCACCCCACCGGCCACAATCAGTCCGGCAATAATGGCCAGCACGGGATGCAGATCGCCCACAACGCCGGAACTGGCCGCAAAGAGAACGGCGCCGGCCACAGGGCGGCCAATGGTTTGAATAATATCGTTGGCCGTATCCACAGCCGGAACCTTGTCTACGGTCATCTCGATGAGCAGCAGCACAATGAGCACGCCAATGACCCACCAACTGGTCAGCACGTCCCATGGCTCATTGAGCCTGATCAAGGTGGTGTACTTGGCCATCAGGGCCACCACCAACAGCGGCAGGTAGGCGTTCAACCCCGCCGAGGCCGACAGCCCAAAAGCGGTGGCAATGTTTGAAAACGCTTCGATCATTATAAACCTCCTGACTGCTCCCTCTCCCAAACAACTTATCTATCGCGTGGCAAAAACTTGAGGCGCGGCATAGCTACTTGGTTGTTCTCCTGGTAAATACAAATCCCATCTCCAATTAAATTGTACCGCAAAAATTGTCTGTAGAACGGGGAATAACCCGTTCTACAGAGCTAATCACCGGGCGAGTTCCGCGCTACTCTTAAATTGTGGCTTGTTTAGCAATCTGCCCGTACAGGTTGGCACTGACCAGGATTGACCAGAAGAAGGTGAAGAAAACACCAACCACGCATAATATAATGCCCAACCCCGCTAGCAATGAAGCGACCCAGGTTAAGAGGATGGCAACAATGTAATTGCCAATATGGCCCATAATAAAACTGAAAATTTCGCCAATCTGGAAAGCCGATCCAAACGTATCATATTGAGCGTAGCGTATCAGCGCGGCGGGCATAATCACTGTTGCCAACAGACTGAGAATGATCTGGAAACAGCTTAAACACACAGAGACAACGCCAAGCGCCTGCACTACATTGGCGTCGAGGTCCGGCTGCGCCACCGCAGCATTAACCCCGCCGCCCAAACAAGCCACCAGCAGGGCCGGAATATTGTAGATCAGGCCGATCAAAAAAACCATCAATCCCTTCATGAACAATTTGCCAAAATCGCTCCATTCCGGCAGTTTTGTTTGCCCATCTCTAACATTTTTCAACGTTTCCAGCATGTAGCCGCCAAGCGGCAGGAACAGTACAAGCCCTATGAGAATGGGCGAAAGAATAGCCCCGACCAGCGCAATGCCCCCCCCAATGGCCAATTTTTTAACCCACTCTTCATCGTCGAACATAAAGGTAAATGCGGAACCAATGTCCATTGCTAATCTCCTTGTGTGTGAATAAAGTTTTTATCAATTTGGATGGCTATTGCCCCAGAAAGCGCCGCCTGCTGCGCCCAACACGGCACCAATGAACAGAAAAATAGTACAACAACATACCCCGGCGCCGGCCGCGCCAAGGGGACCGGCCAACATTGCCGGGTCAATCCCGGCCTCAACCAACACCTCCATTTGTTCGGGAGGAATTTGCGATAACTGCGAACCGCCGGTAATCAGGCCGTAGATGGCCATAATCACCGTATTGACGCCCCCCGCCACCAACGCGGCCGCTACTGCGGCTATTGCGCCGTTGGTGGCCCCGCTGCCTGCCGTCCGGGGCGGCATCATCCACATAGCGGCCAGCACGCCGATACCAACATAAACCACCAGAGATAAGATAAAGGTAATACAACCAACACAAGGGATAAGGCCCAGCAGATTTAAAACAATTAATACAACCGCGCCTAATCCTCCCGCTTTGAGAACAGCTTGCATGTCCATAATAAATATTGCCCTCCTAAGTTAAATTTTTTATTCCCCCCGTGGGGGGTGACAAGCAAGGTCACTATTTTAGCCGGTAAGCTCACGCTCAAGTTCGGCCTGATTCAGAGTGGGTAGGCCTGAAGCTAAAATTTCAAGTCGAGCTGCCCAGAGTTGACGTCCTAATTCTGTTTTGGGCTGAAATCGGCTTTCCAAGACAGCGACAATCTCCTCCCAAACCGGCCAATCAAGAACTGCTTTCTTATTTTCTTATCCGTTATAAGTTCAACCGATTTAACTAAATCAGTAATACTCATTAATTCCCGTACCTCTGCCAAAATTGCTCGCCAATCCCATTTAAGCTGCAAACCCACCCCATTATACCAAACCTCTCTCCACCTGACAATAGTGTTATTAAAATTGCCGAATTTGGCAGTTTGCCGTTTGGCGCGCCAGAGAGTAGAATCGGGCAAGATAAACCTGGCCGAGAAGATAAAATCGTCAGGTAAATTGCGGTTATGAACATCTGTGCTATACTCAGTAGATCCAAATTTTGGGTAGAAACTCGACTTTTGCAGCTAATTTAAGGTAAAAATCAGCATATATAGAACGAACTTTAACAATCAACAGGAATAATCGTGTACCATGT
>JAFGDY010000268.1 GCA_016931895.1 Anaerolineae bacterium | reverse complement strand
TCGTTCAAGGTAACGGTATACAACGTGACCGTGCCGGTGTTGGTGATGTAGTAAGTGTAAGTGATGGTATCACCCACCTGGGCCGGAGGGCCGGAGGCCGGCAGGGGCACTTTTTCCACAGTGATGGCCGTGGTATAAGAGATGGGCACACTCAGGGCGGTATTGGCCGTAACCAGATTGCTGCCCAGGTACGCGCCGGTGACGGTGGCGGTATTGGTGATCGGGCCGGGCAGGTCGGCTTCAGTAACCGTTGTGGCGGCGGTGCCACTGGTGCCGGCCGAGAGGCCGAGGGTGGTAGTCAGCGGGGTAAGGGGGCCGAGTGGGTTATCGGTCAGGGCCAGAATGGTCAGGGTGATATCGCCGGTGTTGGTGATCCGGTAGGTATAGGTGATGGTATCGCCGATACCGGCCGGGGAGACGCCGGGCACTTTGGTAATGGTGATGGCGGCTCTGACCACGTGAACCGGGGCAGTCTGGCCGACGACGGCCTGGGTCAAATTGTAGGTGGCGGTAATGAACTGGTTGTAATACGTACTCGGTGTGAGCGGGGTGGTGGCGGTAAAGCCGGTGGAGGTGGTAGAGGCAGTGGTGGAGAAAGTCCGGCCGGGCAAGGTGAGTCCGGTTTGAGCGTAAGTGGCCGGCGTAAAGTCGGGGTGGAGCACATCGGTCAGGCTGATAGTGGCAATGCTGTTGCCGCTGTTGGTGAGAGTGATGGTATAAGTAACCACATCCCCCGGCGCCACAACCGGGGGATAGACGCTTTTGCTCAGAGTAATGATGTTGGTTGAGGTCACGCTGGTGGTGAGGATATCCGACACCAGGGGCGCGTTAAGGGCAAAGGCGGCAAAGGTATTGGTGATCACCCCCGGCCGCATAGGGCTGGTGACGCGCACGGTCACGGTTACTTGGGCCGAGCCGCCCACGGGGAGGGGATTATCCAGTTGCCACAGGATAGGATTGCCGGTATCGGTCAGCGTGCCGGTGGCGCCCACAAATCCGGCCGATTGATAAACAACTTCTCCCGGCAGGGTATCGCTGATCACCACCGCCGTGGCCAGCCCTTTGGATGAGGCATCGTTGGCCACGGTGATGGTGTAGGTCAACAGGCCGCCGGCCTGAACCGGGGTGGGGCTGGCGGATTTGCTCACGGTGAGGGTGGCCGGCGCGGTAACGGTGACGGTGACCGGAATGCCCACGGCCTCGGTATACACATTCCCCCCGCTCACGCTATAGGTTTGATTGACGATTTTTTCGCCTTGAGCCAGCGGGCTGGCCACCTGGACGGTGTAAGTTAAGGTTTTGGCGCTGCCGCTGGCCAGGGAATCGGTAAAGACCCAGGTCACGGTCATGCCGTTCAACACGCCCGGCGGCTGGGGGTCAATCACCACTGAACTGGAGACGGTGTGGTTGGGCAAAACATCGGTAACGGTGTAAGCGCCGCTGGTGGCAATGCTGCCGTTGTTGGAGATGGTCAGGGTGTAGGTGAGATATTGCCCCGGCTCAATGGTGGGGCTGGACACGGTTTTAGTAATGGCCCAAATTGGCGCCTGGACCGTGGTGGTGACCGGCGGGCCGGCATCGTCAAAAGCGCCGGCGTTGGCTTCGACGGTGTAATTGTTGTTGACAATTTCGGCGCCGTTGGGCACTGTTTCATCAACAATCATGGTTAGCACCAGGGTATTGCTGGTGCCATGCGTAAAGGAAATGGGAAATACCCACGGATTGTAAAACATCACCCATCCGGCGGCGGGAGGGCTGCAACTATAACCCCAACGCGGATATGAAGCAATGGGAGGCTCCTGGTGATAAGGGCCGCAAGAGGTGTTGGGCGGCATCGTGTCGGCCACAATGGCCTGGGTAATGGGCTGTCCGGTTTGGTTAGTAATGGTAAAAGTGTAAGTGATAATCCCGCCCGGCTCAACAAATTGGGGCGCGGTTTTGGTGATGGTCAAACCATTGGTGGCGCGAACCAGGGCCGCGCCAAAGGGCAGCGGCACCTCAAGGGACGCGCCGCCGGGCCACTTTACCGAAAGAGGCAGGCCGTCAGCTACGGTGGACGGCAGGGCAGGCACGGCGACCCGCATCGTTCCGGCGGTAACAGGCAGCAGGAGCAAAATGAGCGCCAGGCTCAAGGCCAGGCCAATAGACACTCCCAAACGAAGCCAACGAGGCGGCAGGGGCGGCGGGGTTTGCGTTTTTTTCTCCATCATTACAACCCTCTCAGCTCAAGCTGGGGATATGGGGCAGTCTAAAATCCTTAGTCCTGAGCTTAAGCGCATAGTCTCTTGGTCACGGCGCATGTTTTAAGATCAACGGCAGGTAGGTTTTGCTGCCCGTACTGACGGGGCCGGTGATCACCGTGTGCCTCACCCAATTGCTGGTTTGCAGCGGTGAGGCGCTGCTGCCGGCGCTGGCCTGGTTTTCCAGGATGGCGCCGGATAGGGTAGCCGTGACCGTAACGTAGATGGTGGCGGTCAGGCTGGTGTTTGGTTCCAGTTTGGCGGTGGAAACGGCCACAACATTGCCGTTGATCACCGGGCCATTAATGACTCCCGGCGCGCTGTTGGTTGAGCTAATTAACGTAACGTAACTGACCGGCAACGGCAAGGTGTCCGTCAGCCGGACCTCGCTGGCGGCTACGTCGCCAACATTGTCCACCCGCACGGTGTAGGCGATGCTTTCCCCCGGGCCAATCTGGTTGGCCGGCGCAGCGGTTTTGGTAACGGTGAGCGCCGGGGTGTGGATGGGCAGGGTCATCGTCCGGGTCAGGCCCTCGCCGGTGGCGGTGATGGTTAACGTGCCGGAAATATTTTTTGACGCCAACGTGGCCGTAGCGTTGCCGTTGCTGTCGGTCGTGTCGTAGACCGTATCAACATCGCCGGGAAAGGCAGCCAGGCCGGTATTGCTCAGGGTGAAAGTGATGGATTTGCCGGCCTTCAGGTCGGCCCGGCAATAATCCAGCGTAGCTGTGGCCACCGCGGCAGCTCCGCCGGTGGCCAGGGGATTGGGTAAGGCGGTCAGGGTCAGGTTGGTGGGAATGGCTTGATCGCTAATATTGATCGTCTGGGGGGGGGGGAAATTGCTGACAATGCCGTACTCACCTAGAATGCGTATATTCCCTGCACCAGTGGCCTGCAATGTAGAAGTAAAGAACCCATTCCCATTAGTCGTCCCGGGGTCTGGAGATATTGTAGCTGTACCGGCAGGAGGGACAAGTCCAGCCAGTATCGTTAGATCTACCGACTTACCGGATAAAGGATTCCCAAATTGATCAGTCAAGGTAGTCGTGGCGACCGTGGTCTCGCAAATTTTGAGTGACGTCGAAGCCGCAACCACAGTCAAATTTTTCGGTTCATCCGGTTGGACCGTCACGTCTATAGAGCCGGAGGCCATCGTCGCATTGTCGGCGGTCACGCGATATTGGTTGGTCAGGGTGGGGGGATTGGGCAGGGTGGTTGACACCTGCCCGGTCACGGTCAGTTGGACGAAGCTGTTCGGCGGCAAGGGATTGTCCAAATCCCACACAATGGGGTTGCCGCCGTTGGTGATCACCGAGCCGGGCACGCCGCCCACAAATCCGGCGGATTGGTAAATGAAAAAAGCGGGCAGGGTATCGGTGACCACCACGTTCAGGGCCGGGCCGTTGCTGCTGGCGTTGGTGATCGTGAGGGTGTAGGTTAAGGGATAGCCTACGGTAAGCACGTTGCTGCTAGCAATTTTGCCGATTTGCAGGGTGACGTCCGAGTCCACCGTCACCGTCACCGGCTGGCCCGCGGTGGGGGTGTAAACCCCGCCGCCGCTGACTTCATAATCCTGGTTAACGAGCAGAAGGCCGTCGGTGAGCACGTTGGAGGTGGTGACGACAAAAGAAACCGAGCGAGCCGCGCCGGCCGCCACCGTATAAGTGGGGGGAGACAAGACCCAGGTTAAGGCGCTGCCGTCAAAATTTGCTGCCGGCGAGGCCGAGCCGCTGACGTAGTAAGTGTCGTTGGGGAGTTGATCGGTGATGGTGTAGCTGCCGGTGGTGGCGGCCGTGCCGCTGTTGCTGATGGTGATGAGATAAGTAAGATACTGGCCGGGGGTGGTAGGATTGCTGGAAGGGGTTTTGGTGATGGCCCAACCGGGAGCGATAACGGTAGTAGTTACAGGGGGGCCGTATACAGGCTCCCCTGTTGCAACAAAGTAGCGATCATTCAAAATTTCCGAGATGGGTGGAAGAGGATCATCTACATTCACTGCAACTAAAAAATCAACTGAAGCACCATCGGCAATAGAACTACTAACCAATCCCCAAATTATTTCATCATCGGTGCAGCCGGGCGAAACAAGTCCCCAGCCCGATGGTGATTGAACGGAGGCGCAATTGAGAACGGTATTGGTAGGTGATTTTTCCCAAATAACAACGCTACCAGGACCTAAAGGTCCGCCTGTTTGATTGGTAAATGTCAAGGTATAAGTAATGGCTTCCCCTGCCCTGACAGCGGCGGGTTCGGCTACTTTGGTAACGGTTACGCCGCCTTGCGCGTAAACCAAACTCACGCCAAAAGGCAAGGTATCCATAAAAGGCCGGGCCGGGGTGAAGCTCTGGCTGTTGCTGCTCATCGCTAGGGGGATAAAGAGCAATCCCAGGGCCAGGCCAAAGGCCAGCAGCCCGGAAAAACCCAAACGGAACCATTTATTGTTTATAGCATAACCAGACATCCAGGTTTTATTCATGGTTAACTCACCTTGTCTCCGGCACATGGGCGCTCACCTGCTTTTCCAAAACCAGGCCAGGCCAACAATGATCAGCAAAAGGAGGGAAAGGCCACTCAAGGGCCAAATGAGGGTGGTTGAGTCGCCGGTTGGATTTGTTGAGGTTGCCGAAGGTAACGCCGAGGCACCGGTTGTTGGGACTGCGGGAGAGGTTGGGGCCAGGGAAATCGGGGGAGAGGTTGGCGTCGGCAAAGTTGTGGCCGTGGGGTTGGGCGGGTTGGCGGTAATCGCCGTTGGCAATGGGGTGGCGGTCAGGGTGGGCGGGGCAGCCCGGACTTCTGTTTTGAGCGGCGGCCCGGAAGCCAAAAGGCCGCCTGCATGCATGGGCACAATCCCGTAATCTTCAAGCACAAGGTGCTGCCCGGCCATTTCTGGCAAAACCACCACCACCATCTCAAATCTAACTGCGGTCCCCGCGGCCATTGGACTTAGCGTGGCCCAGGCCACCTTGCCCGTTTCATTGGAGGCCGGGGCGCTGGTGAACCAGGCCGGGTGCTGGCCGGCCTGGATTTGGGTGACGCCGGGAGGAGGGGTGACGAACACCATCACCTCCTGCGCCGGGCCGGGGCCGGTATTGGTCATAACCACCGTGTAGGTAAACGCCTGGCCGGCCACGGCATATTTGGCCTGGGGCAAAACGCTCATTTCCAAAGAAGGCGGCGTTTGGGCCAGGGCCAGCGCAGGATGGCTGAAAATGGCCAAGGTGGAGATCAATAATATAAATATCAAGGAAAGGCTTAAGGATCGTTTGCTCACAGGCAGCCTAACGGGTAGTAACTTTTGTGGCGGGCAAATGCCGCATAATTTTATTTTGCATTGCCCCATTCGTTCGCCGGCCAGTCCTGGGAAACGGTGAGGAATTTCATTGGGATTGAGGTGATGGGGGGAGACATTAACACCCTCCTCAGCAGGAGCTGGTCAGCATCTTCTAAAGTCTTGGCACATTGATATAGACTCGGGCCTCCTCCGGTTTGTTTGATTTTGTTAAAAGTACGCTTCGGCCCCCATTATTAAAGTCTTACGTCAACTCCAAAAGATGCGGGCCGAAGCCGGGCCAGGGTTTATTTTAAGGTTTATTGGCCGCGCAACATTTGTAAATAACGCTGCGCCTCCTGGCTGGCCCGCGGGTCCTGGCCGGGGTCTCGGGCTAAAAAAGTTTCAAAAGCCTCAATGGCCTGCTCGCGCTGATTCAAGGCCATGTAGGCCACGCCCAGGCCAAAGTAAGGCTCGCTGGAGCCAGGGGCCAGTTCCAGAGCGCGGTGCAATTGCTCTATGGCTTGATTCAATAAATCAGCATCGGGTTGGCTGCCGCTTTGGGTGGCCTGCTGGATGTAGACCGCGGCCAGGTTGTAAATCACTTCGCCATCATCGGGATTTAGTTCCAGCGCCTTTTGGTATTGAGTCAGGGCCGAATCAAGTTGGTCCTGGCGATGATAGGCCGCGCCCAAATTGGCATAAGCCGCCTGGTGGGTGGGGTCTAACTCCACTGTTTTTTGAAAGGCGGCTGCGGCCTGGGCCCACTGGCCTGCTTCATAGTGCGCTTTACCCAAATTGAACCACGCTTCAACGGAATCTGGATTAGCCTGAACTGTCGCTTCGGGGCCGGTGACCAGGGCTTGAGCTTCGGTTGAAATAGGGGCCGTATCGCCGCTACGCTCAGATAAAAATTGCTCCTGAACCAGGGGATAAACCAAGAAACCAATAATAATCAGCGCCACCACCACAATTACTACGCGCCAAATCAACTTGAGACGATTGTTTGCAACAGTACTCTCGTTCATGGGCTTTTGTTCACCTATGCTTTTGCACCTATGCTTTTGCACCTATGCTTTTGCTTCCAGCAATATCACTTGCGTTTCTTCGGGCAAGTTGGTTCTGGTTAACTTCAAAGTATCAATCGTTTCGGTTTTGGCAATGCCCATTTCCTTTAAAAATTTGCTCACCGGATCGAGTTTGAGGGTAATATTGGGCAGTTTGTAATGCATGGGAATAACAATATAGGGTTCAATCAGGCTGATTACCTCGGCGGCCTGCGTGGCTTTTAACGCATTTTGACCGCCCACCGGCACCAACAACACATCAATGCTGCCCATCTCCTCTACCTGCTTTTGAGTGGGCACATGCGCCAGGTCGCCCAGGTGACACAGGGCAATGTCATCCAAATAAATCACAAAAACGTTGTTTGATTCGGCGGCTTTGGCGTTTCTGGGAAGCATCCGAATGCCGGTAACAAACACCCCGCTTATTTCGTACTCGCCGGGATGATCAATAACCTTAAAATTTCCTTTTACCCCGGCAGTATGATTGTGGTGGGGCGTGTTATGGCTTACCGTAACAATATCTGCTTTGAGACTGGGCAAGGATAAGCCGAGGGTTTTATCATAAGGGTCGGTGATTACCGTGGCATCCCGACTTTTCAAACGGAAGCAAGCATGACCATACCAGGTAATATCCATAGGGGCTAAAATTTAATCCTTTGTTGTAGAGATAATGTCAATTCTACCATGTTTTAAGATAGAGTACAACTGAACATAATAAGGATGTTCACTATCAAGAAGGGTCTTAAAAATCAAAAAGCCATAGCCAGGATCGGCCTATAGCTTTTGGGTAGTGGTTATATTAACTGATGGCGACGGAACGGCAAAGCTAACTTTGTGACTCCATCAGTCACCATTTGACCACTACCAGCTTTTGATTATTACCGCAGGCTCCAGCTTTTAAACCAGGGGCCGGGTGGTCAATTGGTCGGCAAACTTTAGGGTAATTTTCCGCAGATAGGGTTCTTCGGTCAATTGATATAAAACCTGATCATCCGGGGCCTTAGTTTGCTTCAAAATACCCAGTAATACTAAATCGCCCAGTTCGGGGCGAACCGAGTGAATACTGCGCCCAATGCGTTGGGCAATATTTGCCGCAGAGGCGTGAAAATTCGGGTTGTCGGCAAAAAAGGTCAAAATATCCCACTTTAACAAATCGGTGGCATACCTTTCAACAAATACCAAAAAATCTACGTCAACTTCTTTACTTGGTGGTTGGAGGGGTGGTAACATCTCATCATCTTCCAGGGGGTTATATAAAAGAATCTAACATTTTCTGGTTGCCATTCCAATAGTACCAGCATCCCAACATCGCCAATTTTAAGGGTAACGAATCCAGACTTTGAAAATAGTATAGCTAATGGTATAGTAAAAGTGTAATCATGAAGTTACGCCTCACCGCTGAAGCTTAATGGCTCTGTCATCTCTGACGAATGACCGGGGACGAACGACGAAAAATGAGAACAAGCGCCATTCTGATAGCGTCTGCCCAGGGACCGGAACTGAAGAAGATACTTGAAGCAGAGGCCGGCCATCACGCATGGCCGGTTGAGCTATGGCGCAGTGATACCCCGCTTGTTGACCAATTATCTGAGCAGGTTTACGCCGTTTTGCTTATTGAGGTGGAGCTACTGCCCCAAATGGCCCCTGCCGATTCATTTTTGGCCGGGTTGACGCCGGTTGCGCCCCAAACAACGGTGTTGGTATTGGCCAAACCCAATCAGCGGCAGCAGGCCATTGCCCAATTGCAGCATGGCGCAGCGGATTACCTGCTTTTTCCCATCACCGGCGCAGAGTTGGTTTTAAAGCTTGAGCGCATTTTGGAAATTCAGGCGCTCAAACAGGGCCAGTCGCCGACGCAATTTAAAGCTTCGGCCAATGAGTTGTTGCTGCTGAGTGAGGCCGGCCAGGAGATCAACCAATCTCTGGAACTTGACGAGGTGTTGAAGATTGTTCTGAGCAGGGCCGAAAACACAACCGGCGCGAACCTGGCCGGCATTTATCTGGCCGACCGGAATGAAAATTTAAACAAAAATGAGATAGTCACCAGAACATCGTCCCTGTTTAGTAGCCTAACGCGGGAGAATGACCTTTTATTCGCGCTGGCCCAAAACACGGCCCTTGAGCGGGAGATCTGTTGTTGCCAAAAAACGTCCGCCCCGGAATGGCAAAACCAATCCCTGCAATCCGCCTTGCTCATCCCCATGGTTTCCGGGGACAGATTGATTGGCGTTTTGGCCCTGGGCAGCAACCAATTATCGGCCTTTCCCGATCATCAGGTTCGTTGGCTATCTGTTTTTTGTGATCGGGCCGCCATTGCCATTGAAAATGCTTATCTATTTCAAAGCCTCTCTTCGGCCTATATTGATCTAGCGCAGAGCCGGGAAAAGATTTTGCACAGCCGAAACACCCTGCAAGTATTGTTTGACGGCATTACGGACGATCTTTATATTGTTGACCAGGATTTGACCATTAATGCCCTGAACCGGGTGAGTATGGATCAGCAACAATATCAACCGGACGACTTGATTGGCAAAAGTTATCTCTCGTTGGGTTGGACCAGTTCTGAACCGGAGTTATTAGAGAGAATCCGGGAAGCGCTGGAAACCGGGCAAGAAACCACCTGGATCCCCCCCGAAAATGAAACCGAGCCTTATCTCAAAGATAGAGAATTCCGCATTTATCCTATCCGCAACCGCTTAGGGCAGGTGGAACAGGCCATTGTTTTTGCCCAAGATGTATCGGAGCGCCGGCACTTGCAGGCCTCCCTGTTTCGTTCGGCCAATCTGGTGGCCATTGGCCAATTGGCCGGCAGCGTGGCCCACCAGATTAACAATCCGCTCACCGTGGCCATGGCCAATAGCCAATTGGTTTTGCTTGAGGTTGCGCCCAACAGCGAGGTGCACGAACTCACCAACGGCATCTATAAAGCCACAGAGCGTATTCAGAGTATCGTCAAGAATCTCTTGGAGTTCTCCAATCAAGAAACCTATTTTTTTGTGGAAACAAATTTAATTGACACCATCGAAGACGCCCTGGCCCTGGTCATTCGTTCTTTGAAGAAGGTCAAAATTGAGGTGAGCAAAGACTACCAGGCCCAGCCGAGGCTTTCGGCCAGCGTCAGCCACTTGAAGCTGGTCTGGATGAATCTGCTGCTCAATGCGCGTGACGCTGTAGCCGGCTATGCCGAACGGCCTCAAATTACCATCTCCACCCAAATGGTATCGGACCGGGAGGTGCAGGTTACTATTAGCGACAATGGCCAGGGAATCACGGCTGAAGGCTTAGAGCAGTTGTTCAGACCCTTTTTTACCACCAAGCCGGTGGGCAAGGCCTTGGGGTTGGGCTTATATTCTGTCCACGCCATTATTGAGCGGCACCATGGTCAAATCAAGGCTTCCAGCCGGCCTGGCGGTCCCACCAGTTTTGAGGTCATTCTGCCGCTTGACAATCCGCGCGATTTATAATTGCTCACTTCTGGCCATAATTTTATACCCCCCTAAACAACAAAAAGCCTACTCTAAATAGTAGGCTTTTTTAACAATGAAATTTTGGCCGCAACGCCGGGCTTAAACCGTATTCAAATAGGTATGCATCAGGTTCAAGGAGATATCAAGGCCGGTAAAATCTTCAACCAGGCCGGGGGCCAATAGAACCAGCGCCGCCAAGGCCACCAAAATACAGATGCCCAGCAAAAGCAGGCAGCCACACCCATAGAGCAAATATTGGGTGGTTTTGCTTTCCCTGGCGGGGGCAGCGCCAGACGGCATAGCATAGACCGGCGCCTGCTGGGGCGGAGCCTGATACGGATACGCGCCGGGCTGCGCCCCCGACATTTGAAAGACCAGGGCTGTTTGCCCAATGCCAATACTATCGCCCGGATTGAGGATTTGAGGGGTAGTAATCTGCACCCCGTTAACAAACGTGCCGTTGGTGCTGCCCAGGTCCTCAATCACATATTGCCCGCCTTGCCAACTAATGCGACTATGGCGTCGAGAGGATTCAGGGTCTTGCAAAATAATGTCCAATCCTTCTTCGCGGCCAATGATCACCTGGTTGCCCGTTATCGAAAAACTCATCCCTGCCTGAGAACCTTGTCGAACAACCAGGCTGGCTGCGGGCCGGCCATGGCCCATCATTGTTGGCTCATTATCATACATTGTTGTTTATCCTCCTGAAGTTATTATGTTGGCCAGAAAGCTAAGGACAACCTGCCGCCTTTTTATCATCCTATTTCCAGGTCAACCATTCCACTCTTAGCGCCCCCGTACTATATTCCGGGAAACGAAGTTTGCCCAGTCGCCCCTGGTTGGTTTTGTAACAAACAGAACGCCCGGAAACCAGGGCATTGTTTGGATCGGTGACTACATCGCTGCCATCAATGAAGCTATACGCGCTAAAGTCTGCATTGTTGCACTCATTCTTGGTTAATTCTTTGAGGTTATTAACCGTTCGCATTGGCGCCAACTGCACCCCGGCCTGCACCTCAAACCTTCTGGTAGCAGGTTCAACCCGCCACCAAAAATCGTCGCCCGGAATCTCGCCTTTGTCAACGTCCAGGGTTTGATTGGCCTCAACCGTAATCAGCCCCCTGGAGACAATGGGATTATTCACCACCACCGGTCTTTCTCTGATTTCTTCAGAATTATCCTTCCTGACCACGCGCAGGGTATAGGTTTTGGTGTCTTTGGGGCAATCGGTCACATTGCCGCTGCCGCCCACGCCGTTTCCTTCAAAGTAAATTTCCTTCACCCCGGTCACATTCCAGGTAATCGTCACACATTCGCCGCCTTCTTCAATAGACGTGGGCGACACTTCAAACTCTATGGTGGTTGGTTCGCCAGTGGCAGTGGGGGTGTCTGTAGGGGTAGGGGTATTTGTAGGGATAGGCGTAGAAGTATAAGTGGCCGGGATGGTGGTGGCAGTGGGGGTAGCGGTGGGGGTAGGCGTTTGGGTTGGCGTGTTGGTGGGCGTAGGAGGAGCCGGAACAATGGGAATATTTTCCACGTTAAAAACTTGGGAATAGGCCGAATCCGCCGAAACCCAACCGAGTTGATCCGGGGCCGGGGCAAACCGGATTTGCCACCATTGAAAAGTGGGGTCTTTACCCAGGATTTCGGCAGTGGCGCCGGTGGGCAGTAAGCCCAATAAGGGATACTGCGTGCCCGGTCCACCCCGCACATTAAGATCAGCCCGGGTAGTCAGGGAGGGTGCGCCCGGCACGGGCGTGGCGGTGGGCGTGGCCGGCGTTGGCGTTAGCGTGGCCGTAGGCGTGGGCGTGGGTGTATTGTCGCCCTCTCCCACGGCATTAACCGTAATCACTGTGGGGGTACTGACCGCGCCCCGGGTATTATACGCCCGCACTTCCAGAGTATAAGACCCGGCCGCTTGCGGCGTCCACTGAAAAGAGGCAGTCAGAGTGGGTTGTCCCTGGGCGGGGCTAACCGCCTCACTAATTTTCAGGCCGCTCACCCACAACTCCATCCGCTCCACCCCGGTTGGGTCCGACGCCGTAGCCTGGATAGTCACCGGCTGGTTGACCCGGACCTGGCTGTTATTGAGAGGCGCCGTGATAGTTACTTTGGGGATCTCGGCTATGGTATCACGGTCCGGCGTGAATAGATAATAAACAGCCAGCACGGCCACAATCAGGAGAGTCACCACCAGGGCCAACGCGCCGCCAATGGCCAAAAGCGTCATCCTTGACGGTTCTGCCGACGACGGCCGTGACGGCAGGAGCGGCGGCGGCGGCATAGAGGAAGGCGCGGGCACAACCGGCGCGGAAGGCACAGGCACGGGCGGCGGTTGGGATGAAAGTTGGGTCATCCCCATTGTTTGGGGCGCGGTAAAACCTTTGACCCCAAACACAGATGAGCCAATACTGATAATATCGGCCGGCTGCATCACGTGCTGGCCCATAATGGGCTTGCCGTTAACCAGGGTGCCATTGGTGCTCCCCAGATCTTCCAAAATCACCTGGTCTTGCTGCCGCAGCAAACGGGCATGATACCTGGATACCTGTTCGTCATCCAAAGTAATGTCATTCGTTGCATCTCGACCAATGGTCAGGGTAGCGCCCGTAATGGGAAAACCCTTCCCGGCTAAAGGGCCGGCGTGAACCACCAGTTGCAACTGCCGTTCGGGCGCCCCTGGCGCATGTGGATTAAAGGCAGACGGATGTCCCATAAACAAATAACTCCCCCAATCAATGAATTCTGTTTAACCTTTACAATAATAATCCCTTTTTGTTACAATTTCAAATTAATAGATGAAGCGTTATACTCATTACGGTTAAAAACCCTTCAATAGTCATCTGGATACTCCTGTTCAGCCGCTTTTTGAATTTGTGGCGAGCCTTGTATAATGTCCCCCGCTAAGCCGCCCGGAAGAGGTTAATTCTATGTTCAGCGGACTCGATACCGAAGCTTATGATCGCGCTTACAGCGATCCTGAATTGATCCGGCGCATTGCCGGCTATTTTGCCCCCCACCGCAAACGGGTGGCGGGCGTGGTATTTTTTGTCAGCCTGGTCTCGCTGGCTGCAGCAGGGCAGCCCTTGATTGTATCCAGGGGCGTGGGGGCATTAGAAGGGCAGCCTTCAACCACCTTCATCTTGCTCTTGTTCGCGTTTATGATCATCTTTGGCGTGAGTATTTGGCTGGCCAACTGGATTCGCCGCCGGTTAACCATTCGGGTGATTGCCGACGTTATGGCGGCCCTGCGCCGGGATGCGTTTGCTGCCTCCATCAACCACGATCTGGCCTTTTTCGACGAATTTCCTTCGGGCCGGATCATCAGTCGCATCACCACCGATACCAATGAATTTGCCCAGGTGGTGCAATTGATTGTTGACATCTCCAGCCAGTTCCTGCTGGTCTTTATCCTGCTGCTGGTTTTATTCAATATCTCCTGGCAACTGACCCTGATCTTGCTGGCGCTCACGCCCATTGTGATTCTGCTAACGGCCCTTTTCCGGCGAGTAGCCCGCTTTGTCACCCGCCAGGGTTTTCGCGTGCTGGCCAGGGTCAATGCCGCCATTCAGGAGGCTGTCACCGGCATTAGCATTGCCAAAAATTTTCGGCAAGAACAGGCCATTTATCAAGAATTCAGCGCCGTCAACCAACAATCCTACCGGGTCAATTTGTATCGCGGTTTTTTTCTATCAAACGTATTTCCGGTGCTGATCACTTTGTCCGGCCTGGGCACCGCTGCGCTGCTCTACTGGGGCGGTCTTTCGGTGAACCTGGGCCTGGCGTCCATTGGGGCCTGGTACTTGTTCATGCTCAGCCTGGATCGTTTTTGGTTTCCCATGATCAACATTTCCGTATTCTGGAGCCAATTTCAGGCCGGCCTTTCCGCGGCGGAACGCATTTTTGCTCTCATTGACGCCCAACCGTTGGTGCAACAAACAGATAACCGCCCGCCCCCCCGGCTGAAAGGGGAAATTATTTTTGACCGGGTTCATTTCCGCTACAGCGAGCAGGAACAGGTGTTGCAAGACTTCTCCCTGCGCATCGCCCCCGGCGAAAGCATTGCCCTGGTGGGCCACACCGGCGCGGGCAAAAGCAGCCTGGTCAAACTGATCACCCGTTTTTACGAATTCCAGGCCGGCCACATTTACGTGGACGGGCACGACATCCGCACCTTTGACCTCACCCTCTATCGCCGCCAGTTGGGCCTGGTGTCGCAAACGCCTTTTCTTTTTTCGGCCAGCGTGGCCGACAACATCCGTTACGCCCGGCCCAACCTGACCGACGCCGACATCGAAGCTGTGGCTTATCGTATTGGTCGCGGCGAATGGTTGGAAACCCTGCCCGAGGGCCTGCACACCCACGTGGGTGAGCGAGGAAGCCGTCTCTCAATGGGCCAGCGCCAGTTGGTAGCCTTTACCCGCGTGCTGGCTCAGCAGCCCGCCATCTTTATTTTAGACGAAGCCACGGCCAGCGTGGACCCCTTCACCGAATCTCAAATCCAAACCGCTCTAGACCTCATCCTGGCCAACAGCACCGCCATTGTCATTGCCCACCGCCTGTCCACCATCCGTTCCGCTCAGCGCATTTTGGTGCTGCAAAACGGCCGCATCATCGAAGAAGGCAACCACCGCCACCTCATGCAGCAAGGCGGCCACTACGCCGAGCTGTACGACACCTATTTCCGTCACCAGTCGCCGTATGCCTATGATCACTCATCCTTAAAGCGCTCACATTTTTAAGGATGAGCTTTACGCCGGAAGATTTGGGGCTTGAGTAACGCCCTGATCCCAATCACAATTATTTTTTAACGCCTATTAAGCGTACTCTTAGTCATACTATCATCGGCTTGAGTAAAAAATATTTGACACCACATCAACGAAATGTACAATAAATTTGATTGTCTCTAAAAACTATTGAGGTGAAGATGATGGAAGCAGTGATAGACCGTCATATTGTGGTTGATGAGAAAATTTGTCACGGTAAACCGCATCTGGCCAGACGACGTATTCGGGTTCAAGACATCGTAGTGTGGCATGAGCGGCTTGGCTTGAGCGTGGATAGGATATGTGCTGAGTATAGTCTCTCCTTGTCAGAAGTTTACGCCGCGTTAACTTATTATTTTGATTATAAAGATTCCATTGATCAAGATATTGCCCAAGATAAAGCCTACGTTGAAGCTTTCAAAGCACGCAACCCTTCGCTATTGCAAGAAAGACTAAAGGATTTACGTGGCGTCTAAACTTCGTTTTCATCTTGATGAACATATCAGCCATGCTATAGCCCAAGCCTTGCGCCAACGTGGCGTTGATGTTACGACCACCGCCGAAGCAGGATTACGTACGCTAAGTGACGAGGCGCAAATGGAGTATGCTCGACGCGAACAGCGGGTGTTTGTAACCAGTGATGCCGGTTTTTTAAGTCGTAGCGCCCAAGGACAATCGCATTATGGAATCGTCTATTATCCCCCCAACCAGGGCTGTTCAATTCTAAATAATTCCTTCGTAATTCAGAACCCTGTCGAGGTTCATGCAATTTTTGAACAGTTCCAGTTTAATGT
>JAFGDY010000267.1 GCA_016931895.1 Anaerolineae bacterium | reverse complement strand
TGCCGATGACCGCTCTCTGTCAGGGCCTCAGCCTTGACTGGCCGGTGCAATTGGTTCAGGAGGTTGTCCCATAGTCTTTACGCTTACGCGTTTCCCTTTGGAACATTTCCTTGAAGTCGGTATACCGGCCCGGAATGTTGAATTTGTCGGCTGAAACTTGCAGCGTTGGCTCTGCTACTTCGGATACAGCCGCTATTTCAACATCCTCTCGCTCGCGCAAAGCTTCGGCGTGGACCCGCATAATGGTCCCCCCGCCCACAAATCCGCAACGTAGTTTTTTCATTTTTGGTTATCCTGATTCCTTGGGGGTGGTATTTTGTCAAAAAATTGCCCTGATTTTAGGCCGGGGGGTAAATCTGGCAAATTATTTTACCTCATCGGCCAGTTAAAAGCGGCAAACCTCGTTTCTTTCTCCGGCCAGGGGTTAAATCAGGAGCAAAAACCCCAGGGCCAGCAGCGCTGCATAAATAAATTTTTCAAAGCGGTGCGGAGGGATGCGTTGATTGAGTTTGGTACCCAGAAAAATTGCCGTCACCATGAATGGCAGGGCCAAAGCGTAAAGTTGCAGCACCTGCAGCGTCCACAAACCGGCCAGGCCATGTCCGGCCAGAATGAGCAGGCCGGTGGGCAAAAAGTAGCCTTGTAAGGTGGCCCTAAAACGGTCGGGGGGCCAGCGCCGCATAACGCCATAAATAACAATGGGCGGGCCGTTGGTGTTGTAAGCGCTGCCAATCACCCCGGCCACAAAACCAAAAAGATAGGCCCACCTCCGTTGGGATAGGGTGATCAGCCGGGGCCGGATCAGGTTGTAGAGGCTGATCAGGATGATTAGCAGGCCAAGCATTTGTTTGACAATTTCCTCCGGCGCAGTTTTCAAAACAAAAATACCTACCGGAATGCCCAACACCGTTGAGATGATCAGGTGCCAGGTGGCCCCAAAATCAATACTGCGCCAGTGGCGCCAGACAATGGTAGAGGCAATGGTTGGCCCAACAAAAGCCATCAGCGGCGTGGCGGTTTGCACCCCTACCAATAAGGTGAGCAGGGGCATGGCCAAGAGCGCGTCGCCAAAGCCAAACGTGGAGCGGGTGAGAGCGGCCATAAAGATAATGGCCAGGGTTAAAAGAATGATGGTGAGGGTACTCATGGGCGCAAGCGGTAATTTTTTTGACCCGGATACAGAAAGTTGTGCCGGTTCATCATGAGCTATTTTTAGGGGAATGTCAAAAAATATTAGTGGTCACGTCCCGTGATAGTTGCGCCCCTAAAATCCGGATGAAGCATTTTTGTCATTGACCCTATCAATGGTATGCTAAGGATTATTTGGTTACAGGCCGGCCCGGGGCCGGGTTAAAGTATCAAGAAGGTTCAGGATTTTTGGCTAATGAGGTCAACACTTCGTCGGGACGAGCGGCCGGCAGCCCCTCCCAAGCACGGATCATTTATCACGTTAACCGACGTCACCCTGCGCGTCGGCAGTAAACTATTGTTTGAGCATACCAGTTGGGAGATAAGGGCCGATCAACATTGGGCCATCATCGGGCCAAACGGCTCCGGGAAATCTACCCTGGCCAGGGCTATCTTTCGGCAAGTGCCCCTGGCGCATGGCCGGATTTTCTATTTTTTTGGAACGAATAAAGACCAGAGCGACGGGGCGCGCTCATATTTTAACCGGGGGGAAATTGTGAAGATTTCCGCCGAAACCCATAGCAACCTGATGCAACAGCAGGCCGGCTACCATCAGGCGCGGTGGCAGAGCATAGAGGGGAAAGATTCGCCCACCGTAGCCGAGTTGTTGACCGGGGAGAGCATCGAGCGCATTTCACCTTACGATGTTAGTCCTCTTAAAGTGAGCCGGGCCGTGTATGGCCAAAGAAGGCAAAGAGCGGTGGATTTGTTGGGGATGGGGTCCCTGCTGGGGCGTAAGGTGCTTCATTTATCGCACGGCGAGGCGCGCAAACTGCTGATTGCCCGCGCGCTGATGCAGTCGCCCCGGTTTTTGATTCTTGACGACCCCTTTGTGGGTTTGGATGATGCTTCTCGCCGGGCGTTGCACGGCGCTCTCACGGAACTGCTCCACGCCGAAACCCCGCGAATACTGCTGATTACGCCCCGGCTCGAAGAGATTCCGCCGGGCATCACTCACGTGCTGCAGGTGGCCAATAGCCGGATGGTGGCCCAGGACCGCCGGGATAAGATTTTGCCGGCAGAGGCAATGCCGGAACCGGGCCGGAATAAAAACATCTCTCCATTACCCTTGCCCGCTGCTGTTCAAGAATCCGGGCAAAAGTACCCCGTCTTGGTTGAGCTGAAAGACACCTCTGTTTTATATGGCCACACTTATGTTTTGCGCCACATCAACTGGACAATGAAACAGGGGGAAAACTGGGCGGTGCTGGGCGCCAACGGCGCAGGTAAAACAACGCTTTTGAGTTTGATTTTGGCCGACAATCCCCAGGCCTACGCCAACCAGATCACGCTCTTTGGCCAAAAACGGGGGTCGGGGGAAAGTATCTGGCAGATCAAACGGAAAATTGGTTGGGTCTCGCCCGAGTTGCAGGCGTATCATCAAAAAGAAACCACCTGCGGCCAGGTGGTCTGCTCCGGTTTTTTTGATTCGGTAGGTTTATACCAAACCTGCTCGCCCCAACAGGTCAGCCTGGCCGTCCATTGGCTGCAAGCCCTTGGCCTCTTGCCCTTGCTCAACCGACCCTTGGGCGCTGTTTCGGTGGGAGAGCAACGCCTGGTGTTTTTGGCCCGCGCCCTGGTTAAAAACCCAACCTTGCTTATTCTTGACGAGCCTTGCCAGGGCTTGGATTTTAACAATCGCACCCGCATCATCGAGCTTTTGGACCAACTGTGTTCGCAAATGCCGGTCAATATGATTTACGTTACCCACCACTTTGACGAAATGCCCCAGGCCATTACCCACGTGCTAAAATTGGCCCAGGGCCGCATTCAGACCAGTGGCGAGCGTAGTGAGGAAGGAATCAAAAAGCCGGGTCGCCACTACCCGGCTTTTCAAAAAGGAGAAAAGGAGAGCGTCAATTTGCCTATTGACG
>JAFGDY010000266.1 GCA_016931895.1 Anaerolineae bacterium | reverse complement strand
TTAGCCCCAACGGGGCTTTCCTATCCCAGTTGCCCCCCTCTGGGGGGCTTCCTAATGCCTCCCGCTATGCGGGAGGTTGATTACTTCTGGAAGAAAAACGTCAGAAAGATATGGCGGTGAGACTGGCCCGAACAAATTCAGTTTGGCAACTCATTATGTTGGAGCCTGAAGTGATGCTCAAAGGAAAAAATGATAATACTGTTACGCCAAAAATCGTCTGCATCCTTGAAACCGAACCGCCAAAAGTATTAGCGTATCGCATAATAGGTGATAATATTAGCGCGAGCATTAGGTTGGTAATTTATGATGCGCTAGTTTCAACACGAAGACCGGCCACACTGGTTCCGGCAGGGCTGGAGTGGGGCATTCCAACTCAATTCTATACTGAGGTTGGCCTGGATGATGAAGTTGGCTATTTGATACGAGAACATCTTCAAGTGCAGATTCAGCAAGATGTGATACAAAGTCATTTAGTCAATGCCCTTCGAGGCAATTGGGACGTGGATTTGACCAACAGGGTGATGGGCCAAGACCATTTTGACAGGGTTTTCGATAACTATTTGCACCGCATCCACGGATATGGTCCCAGGAGGGTACAGGCTGATTTAACTGAGAAATATAAATCTCTGGTGGGCTATAGCACTGTTTTCCGTGTTACGCTTGTTACTGCCGGAATATGATGCCACAATTTCAACCAAAGGCGAAGTGGTTTTTGAGGGATTACATTTTACAGACCCTTTACTCAAATATTGGCCGAAACATCAAGTTACTCTGCGCCGGTCCTTACACACAGAAGGTACTGCGTGGATATACTTGGATGGAGAAATACTCTGTGAAGCAAAAGCGAAAGGATTTCGCAAACGTGAAACTTTGTACTAATGAAATCTTGCACTGAGCCACAAAAGAGGATAGCAGGCCATTGTCGGAGACAGGGCAATGCAAAAATGTACGAAAGTGCAACAAATTCGATGAATTTACCCTGTAGGGCAATGCAAAAACGCAATTCAGTGCAATGAAAATTTAGAGTTTACATTACATTTACACCAAAAATATCATAATAAACCCTATCCAACTCCTCGTCGCTCAGGTGGGCGTAACGCATAGTGGTGGAGATGTCGGCGTGGCGGGCCAGCTTTTTGGCTACTTCCACGTCGCCGCCGGTGCTGCGCAGAACAGTGGTGACAAAATAATGGCGGAAGGTGTGTGGGGTAATTTCGTATAGATATACAGCGCCCAAAAACCTCAACACCCACCGATCAATTAACTGCTGGACCGCGCGGGGTGATAATGCTATCACTCGCTTGCTGACCCGTTTATCGTGCCGGGCAAAGAGAGGCAGGTTGGCCGGGGCGGGGGTTTGTACAGCGTCCAGGTCGGTTCGTTTTTCCAGATAGCGTTGCAGGCACTCCAGGGTACGGGGGGAAATGCGAATTCGGGCTTCTTTATTGCCTTTGCCCACCACGTATAACTCCATTTCCGCAAAATCAACATAACCCCGCTTAAGCGAGCAGGCCTCGGAAACGCGCAGGCCGGTATCGGCCAGCATATAAAGCAGGGCGCGGTCCCGCAGAATGGTCAGTTGCTCCCGGTCGTCTTTAAAGGGGCCGTTGGAAATTTCGTCCAGAGATTTGAGCAGTTTTTCGATCTGGCGTTTGGGGAAACGATGCGCTTTTTCGGGAAGTTTTCGCTGCCGGCGTTTGATGAAATAACGCAGTTCGGTCAGGTTGAGCTTGAGCCAATTTTTGGCGACCACGTACTCGTAAAAACCAATGATGGGAGCTAAATAGCTGCGTTCGGTGGTTGGTTCCAGGGTACGCAGGTCGTCCAGAAACCAGTGTATCCACTCGTTGCTCATTTCGGATAGTGGGGTTTGGGCCGGAACAACATTGTGAGCGGTCAACGAACCCTTGAACTTCTGAATAGTGTAGTGGTAGGTGTTCAGGGTGCTGCCGGCCCGGCTTTTGCCGATTTCCTCTAAATATAATTCCAGGGCTTGGTCAATATTTTTAGGGATGTCCATTTTGTAAACGCCTTTCTGTGGATAGGGGGCGAAAAGTCGCCCAATTTCAGTTTTCACTTCGCAAAAATAATATTTTGCGAAGTGAAAACACAAAGAAATTCTACCCTAACCCTGTCTTTTTGTCAACCTTTTGCCGCCAGATTTATGGATAAGCCTCAATTTTTTGATTAAGTTGAGGTTTTGCGGTAAACTAAGCATGTTAACATAGTTACTCGCTCCTTGTTTGGCTATGTTGACCCGGGCACTCTCAAAAAGAGAGTGCCCTTTTTAAGCGCGGAATTTATAGTTTGTAATTGCTCTCTCCCCCCTTTCCTGATTGAAGTTTTTGATTTTTTTGCCTTGCTAACTACTATACGAAGCGGCTAGATTGAGGCGGTCTGTTTATCACTGCCTAGATTCCGTGTTATAATGCCCGGCTATGTTTGGCAATATGCCCTCCTTGAAACAGGTTCGTTGTTCTGATTGGCCGGTTGGTTTGGGGCTGGCCTTATTGGCCCTGGCCCTCTATATCACTACACTCGCCCCCACTGTTTTAGAAGCCGATAGCGGGGAGTTTCAATTTGTGCCCTGGCTGCCGGGCATTGCCCACCCCCCCGGCTATCCGCTGTATATTTTGTTGGGCTGGCTGTGGACGCATTTGTTTCCGTTGGGTGAAGTAGCCTGGCGGATGAATTTGCTCTCGGCAGTGTTTGCGGCGGCAACAATAAGCTTAACTTATGTTGTGGCACGGCAATTGCTGGATATGACTCTGCCCGACACCCCCCTCCCCGCCCGGCTCATTTCTGCCGCTATTGCCGCCGCCGCCTTTGCCATAAGTCCCACCTTTTGGAGCCAGGCGATTGTGGCCGAGGTTTATGCGCTTCACGCCATGTTGATGGCGCTTATTCTTTATCTGGCCCTGCAACTCAGAGGCAACGCCCGGGTTTTTTCGTTCCCAAATTTAAATTCCTGGCCCGCCAAATGCCTCACGTTTGCTTTTGCCGTTGGTTTAACGCATCATCTGACCACTATTTTGCTGCTGCCGGCTCTGGTTCTATTTTTGCTCTGGCCGGCCGGCCCAAACATTGCTGCCGCAAGAAAATCGCCTCATTCCGGCGAGGCCAAAAAGTCAAGGGAACCGGCCCGGACGTTGTTTGTCCACGGCATCTTATTTATCAGCCCGCTGCTGCTCTACCTTTATTTGCCCCTGATTGCGCCAAGCACGCCCTACGCCACCCTGGCCCTGAGCGACCACCAAATTTTGACGCTGTATGATAACTCCCTGGCCGGCTTTTTGCGCCACGTTACGGCCATGGTTTTTGCCGGGGAATTACAGCCGGACGCCGTTGAGATTAGCCGGGTTGTCCTGGTTTGGCAACTTTTGCAGCAGCAGGTGGGGTGGCTGGGCCTTATTTTGGCGCTGGCCGGCCTGCTTACCCTCTGGCTGCGCCAACAATTCGATTTACTTGTCTTGACCGGGCTGGGCAGCCTGGGTTTTCTGCTTTTTAATTTGATTTATTTCATCGGTGATGTTTTTGTACTGTTTATTCCCATCTGGCTTTTGGTATGTTTGTGGATGGGGCTGGGCAGTTTGGGCTTGGCGCATTGGCTGGCCGGTAGTTTTGTCCGGCGTAAAGCAGGCCCGCCCCAAGCCCGGCCTGTTTTTGGAGAAATGGAGCAGCGATTGGGCCAAAAAATTTACCGGATGTTGGTCGTGGGGCTGGTGAGCGCCTGTTTTTTGTTGGCCGTACTGCCAATGGTGACGCGCAACTGGGCCGTCGTCAACCAAAAAAACAACACCGCTGCTCGTGAGCGTTGGTCAGAAATCCTGGCCCAACCGATCCCCACCGGGGCTGTTTTGTTGAGCAACGACCGCAACGAGATGATGCCCTTGTGGTATTACCAATATGTTGAGGGCCGGCGGCCTGATTTGCTGGGCCTTTTCCCGCTCATTGTGCCTGATCCGGCCTATGCCAACGTTGGGCTGGTATTGGACCAGGCCCTGGCTTCGGGGCGGCCGGTGTATCTCATCAAATCAATGCCCGGCTTGAGCCTTAAAGCGACGCTGGTTCAAGAGGACGCGCTTTATCGAGCCGCGCCCGACCCCACCCTACCCCCTCATCGGTATGAGGTAGTTTTTTCAGGAGTAACGTCCGAGTCAAATCAGTCCGAAAGCGTTAAACTTTTGGGCCACGATCTATCGGCGGAAAGGGTATTGCCCGGTGATGAAATCGCCGTTACCCTCTATTGGCAGCCGGAACAGGTTTTATCCGTTGATTACACCAGTTACGTGCATTTGCTCAATAGTGAGGGTCAAGGGGTCACCCAAAACGACCATCTGCCGGGCGGAGTGTTTTATCCCTCCAGCCGCTGGCAAATTGGCGAAATATTGCGCGACCGGCATACTTTGACCATCCCGGCCAACACCTTGCCCGGCCGGTATCGCTTGCGCGTGGGGCTGTATTATCAACCGGAGCCGGGCGTGATGGTGGGCTTGGGCGGTGGTGTGGAAATCGGCCAGGTGAGCGTGCTGACTTCTGAATAAATTGATGCTATGGTAAAATAATGGCCGCATGAAATTCAATCTTAGAACCCATTTTATTAATTTAAGACAAGAGCGACCTGGGCAAGTGGCCTGGCTTATTTTATCTACAGCCTTTGTCACGTTCTGCCTGTTAGCGGTGCTTGTACCGTTTAGTATTTATTGGTACGTGGTCAATGCTACCGTCCCTTCCCCGGTTAATGTAACTTCGGTGCGAGGGACGGTTTTATTTGGCAACGCGGTTGGCGCGGCCGCTGAGGCCGAATTATCCTCCTCTCTCACCGACGGGAATACAACCGCTGTGGCCGAATTGGCCACCATTTTTACCGATGATACCTCCCAGGCTATTTTGACCTTTTTTGACGACAGCAGCCTGACTATGTACAGCAATACCCGCATTGTGCTGCGTGAAGCCAGGGAGCCTCGTTTTGGTCTTAGCCCAAACCCGGCCCAAATAACTATTGAACTGCAACAGGGCCGGGTCAGAGCTACTTCGGCCCGCAGCCGGCAAGACGTGGCCTTTGATATTTTGACCCCCTATGCCGGGATAAAGTTGGGCCAGGGCAGTTTTTCTGTTGAAGTGAACCAGGCCGAAGTGCAGGTCACTACCCGGCTGGGGCAAGCCACGGTGACCGGCCAGGGGCAGGCCATTGTCCTTAACACCAGTGAGCGGGCGGTGGTAGACGCCGGTTCTTTTGCCGCCCCCCTGCCGGCGGCCCAAAATTTGTTGGTCAATAGTGACTTCAAACCGGATACATTTGCAGAAACCTGGGAAGTTTACCAAATTGAGCCGATTGAGGTGGTGACAACCACGGTCGAAGTGGCTACATTTATTGGCCGGGACGTATTGGTGCTGCGCAGTGAAGGACAAGACAATGTTCACTCAGAAACCGGCGTTACCCAACAGGTCAACAAAGACGTGCGTGATTTTCAATCGCTGCGGGTTTTTGCCGAGGTGCGTTTGATGAAACAATCCCTGCCAGGGGGGGGGCATCTTGGCTCAGAATTTCCCATCATGCTGCATGTGGCTTACAAAGATGCCGATAATAATGATCGCGATTGGTTTCACGGTTTTTACTTTGACCCGCCCCCGGAAAATTTTGTGCTCTACAATCAACCCGATAATTCCAGCGAGCGGATTGCGCGTTTCATCTGGTATCCTTACGAGTCGGTCAATTTGTTAACCACGCTTGGTCCGGCCAAACCTGTTTTTATCAAATCTATCCGCATTTATGCCTCCGGCTGGATTTATGAGGCCATGGTGGCTAATATATACCTGCTGGCCCAAGAATAGAAATGAGAAAGAGAAAACGGTTGGTTGCCCTTGGCGGTATCTTGCTCCTTTATTTTGGGCTAAGCCTGTACCAGCTCAATTTGCCCGGCTTGCATTACGACGAAGCGTTTGAGGCCGTGCCGGCGCTGCAACTGTTGCAGGCGCAGCCGATTACTACTTTTAGAGAACATGGTTTAAAAATAGGCGGGCATATTTTTCCGCTGATGACCCAGGATTACATTGGGGCCATCAACACTTACCTGGTCATCCCTTTTTTGGCTATTTTGGGCCCCACCCCGGCCGCTCTGCGGGTGATGTCAATTGTCACTGGGGCTATAACAATCTGGCTGACCTATGCTCTGGCCGGCCAACTGACCCGCAATCATTGGGTGGGATTAGCGGCGGCGCTGCTTTTAGCCGTGGACCCCACCTTTGTTTTTTGGAATCGACAGGGCATTTTTGTAACAGCCGTTACCGCCCCTATTGGCCTGGCGGCCACGCTGTGCTGGCTGTGGCGCTGGCGCGGTGGCTCCAGGCGTTGGTCGCTCGCCGGGGCGTTTTTGTTTGGTCTGGGTCTTTACGCCAAGTTACTTTTTGTGTGGTTAATGGCGGCTCTGGTGGGAGCGGTTATTCTGCTCAATTTGTCCCCGGTATTGCGGTTCATGCGTGGTCTATTGAACACTAACGAACTTTTTCAAAAAAAATGGCCTTTTTCCGTGCAAGAGGTTGGCCGGATAGCCTGCGCTTTTTTGCTGGGCTGCTGGCCGTTGCTTGTTTATAACCTGCAAACTCACGGCACATTTTTGAGCGTTAGCGGCAATGCGGCCACATCTTACTATGGCGTTAACAATTTGGCCTTTGGCGCTAACCTATGGACGCGGCTGGCGCAATTTTTGACAATGCAAAACGGCACGCATCTTTGGTATTTGGGAAACATAAGGGGCACTTCCCTACCCGTTTTTGGTTTGAGTGTCTTTTTGTTTTTGGTAGCTTTTTTGGCTATACGAAATATTATCCTCTCCCCTTCTTTTATTACCCTATCCTTGGTTAAAATAGCCATCTTCCCCTATTTGGTGATAAGCCTGGTCGTCTTGGGCAGTATCGGGACAGTTTCCGCGTTGTGGGTCACTCACTTTGCCCTGCTAATGCCCTGGCCCGCCATCGCCTTGACTGTGGCCGGATGGTATTTATTCCCCTATAGACCCCATCTACGCTTTTTGGCGTCTTCTATTTTCCCCATTGGCCTTTGCCTGCTCGTAGGCGCAAATTTGTTTACCACCCTCCGTTACCATGTCTCTCTGGCCGAAAGCGGCGGTTTGAGCAGTCATTCCGACGCCATCTACGATTTAAGCGATTGGTTGGCCCATAACGCCGCCGGCCCGGTGGCCGCAATGGATTGGGGCCTGGCCGCTCCCGTAACTTACCTTACCGCCGGCCGGGTAACGCCTGTTGAGGTTTTTGGTTATGCCTGGGAATCTGATCAAGACTTAACAACTCGCCTGCAAGCTCTTATCGCCCGGCCAACCACCCTTTATCTGTGGCGCGCGCCGGACGAAATTATTTTTGATCGCAGCGCTGAATTTAAGGCCCTCTATCGCCCTCTGCATTTGGAGGAAGATATTGAGGAGGCTTTTTACGAACGAAGCGGACGCCCCCTGCTTGGCATTACGCGCCTGGTGAAAAGAGGGACAGCCCAAAATCCCCCCCAATAACACCATTACTCATGCAGTATTACCAACTTTTACAAATATGTGTTACAATCAAATAGTTACCCCTATTTGCCGAGGCCTAAATTGAATTACATTGCGCTAACAACCCCTGAATTTATGACCGCCTCCATAGCCGCCCTGGTTTTTGGCTTTTCAGTCATCCTGGCCGCGCTGCGTTTACGCTCCAAAGAAAGTGTTATTTTTTATTTATTGCTTTATATGGGGCTGGGTTTGTGGTTAGGGCTGGTGTTACTGGCCGATGCGTTAAACTTACCCACCTTCATCAGCGGCGTCTACCGTCCGGTCATCGAGTTTACCCTTTTGGCCATGGTTTTAGCCTTTGGCGTGCTCACCTTAAATTTTACCAGGAAAAGCCGGAAAGTTTTGATCTGGTATTGGGCCGCAGCCCTCCTTATTTTGCTGTTGTGGGCGCTTTTTATTTTTAACTTTTTTGGTTTAGAACAAATCACCGTCAATTTGGCCATGCAGATGGGGCTGGCGCTCTATCAATTGGGCACGCCCGCGGTGATCATGGCCGGGTTAGGCTGGATTGTGGCCATTGGGGTGGCCCTCGTCACCCTGTCGCTGGAATTTAGAAAGCGCAAATACCCCACCCAATATCTCAATAAACTGCGTTATTGGTTGATCGTCATTATTCTCCTGACCTCCGGCGGCCTGGTCATATTTTGGGTCCCGATTTTTGCCTGGGCCGGGGTCCTTTTGTTGACCATTGCCGGTATCCTGATTGCTTACACCGTTTTAAGTTACCACACCCCCGACCTAAGAATACTGATGGGCCGGGCTATCCGTTATGCTCTGATCACCCTCATTTTGTTCGCCATTCTCTTTTTCAGCCTGGCCGGCGCGGCCCTGGCCAACCGCAATGTTTTTTACCCAAACGCCGTCCTGCTCTGGTCAACGGCCCTGGCGGCCCTTGTTTTAGCCATTCTCCTGCCTCCCCTCTGGCGAGGGCTGGACCGAATTTTAACCCGGATCATTTTTGGCAAGCAGCACCATGACCAAAAACAAATCATCAAACGTTATAGCCGCAGTATCAGTTCGGTGCTGGACATGAACCGCCTGGGGGATACCATTATCAACTTGATGATAGAAACCCTGGGCATTGAGCGAGGCATTGTTTTTGTCAACGAACGCGGTGGAGGGGGCAACATCTCCTTTCGCCCGCTCTCGTCGGTGGGCATGACGAATTTGACCACCGGCCAGTTTGCCGCCGACAGCCCCTTTATTTACCACCTGCGCAAAGGGGAAAAGGTACTCAGCCAATACGATATTAACATGCAGCGCCAATTTCGCCAGATGAACGACGACGAACGGGAATGGCTGGCCGGGCTGAACATGGAACTATACGTGCCTATCCTGCGCCAACCCGAGTTGGTGGGCTTATTGGCTTTTGGGCCGCAATCGCAAGGCACCTCGTATTATGAAGAAGACGTTGATCTGATGATCTCCCTGGCCGACCAGGCTGCGTTGGCCATAGACAGCGCCCGGCTATTTGATCAGTTATCTTTTATCAATCAAGAAGTGGGCCAGCTCACCGACCAATTAGCCGGTTTGGACCAGGACAAGAGCGATTTCCTGTCCATTGCCTCGCACGAACTGCGCACGCCCTTAACCCATATTCACGGCTACTCGCGGATGCTGCTGGACCTGACTGAAGAGGAATTGCAAGACCCGGCTTACGTCAAAACCATCATCGAGGGTATTGCCAAAGGCAGTGACCGGATGAAGGACGTGGTGGACCTGATGTTTGACGTCACCGAGGCCGACGTGGGCGACATCAACCTTTTTGTCGGCCCCGTGGTATTGCTTGAAGTAATTGATCAGGCGGCTCGCTCGCTTTTGCCGGCGCTGGATGAACGACGCATTGCGTTTCAAAAAATAAATCTTAAAGAATTGCCCACTGTTGAAGCAGACGGCACGCGCCTGATGCAAGCTTTTGAAAACCTGATTGGCAATGCCATTAAGTATACGCCTGATGGCGGGATGATTACGGTTGAAGGCCGCGCCACCGTGCTGGACAACATTGGCCCGGCGGTTGAAATTGTGGTGGCCGATACCGGCATTGGCATTGATCCCAAATATCATGAACGCATCTTTGAAAAATTCTTCCGCGTAGACGACACCGCCCACCACAGCACCGGCAAAACCAAATTTAAAGGCGCCGGCCCCGGCCTGGGCCTGACCCTGGTTAAAGGCATTGCCGAGGCCCACGGCGGGCAAGTGTGGGTGGAAAGCTTGGGCTACGACGAGGTCAACTGCCCCGGCAGTAAATTCTTTTTTGTAATCCCCCTCCACCCTCTCCGTTCCCAGGCCAGGCCCCAATCCGAAATCGAAACTCGGCACTGGCGTAAAGAAGAGGCGAAGACAAATAAACAAATTAAGTAATCTAACTGTTATCAGCCCTATGTCATTTCGAGGCCGGAGGCCGAGAAATCTCCTCTTCAGGGTACGGCTTCAAGGAGATTTCTCCCTTTGGTCGAAATGACATGCATGCCTGAACAGTTATATCCAACTTTAGGTTTTCACCCCCTATCCTGAAACTCAAAAACGCCAAGACCAATTAAATCTTGGCGTTTTTGAGTCTTGGTTTAACCACAACGCGGCAATCAATCAGCCTGGTGGGCAAATTCAAAGGTGGCGTAAGCGTTCCCGTCCATATAGGTTTTTAATTTAAGGTCGGTGCCGTCAATCCAAATGTAATAGATGCCGGCCATTAACCCGGCAAAATCGCACGCGCCGGGGCCTTTGCTGCCAGTAAAACATTTGGCCCTATAGCCGCCGCCGTCACTTTCGGCAATCACGTTCAAACCCGAGGCCGGTGTTTTCACCAAAATATTTGACCAGCCGCCAATGTTTTGGCCCGGCTTGCTGGGATTCTCCCAGTTAGATAATACCCAACCGTCCGGCGAAGCATACGTCTGTCCCCGGAAACGAACCTGCTTGCTAAAGTAAATTTCCACTCGCTCGCCGGGGCCAATGGTCACGTGCGGCTTTTCCGAAGGAATATCCGGGTCGTCAACCCACACGTCATATTCACCCGGTGGAATGTACCGGAAAACAAAACGAAAAGCGCCAAACTCGCCCGTAAAACTGCTCTCGCCGTTAGATTCGGCATCGCCGCTGCGCACCCGCACGGTTTTACCGTTCTCTTCGCCGGTTTGCACAATGAGCGTGGTAATGCCGTCGGGATCCATGCCAATGGGATAAATGTCGTCGGCCCAGGTTTCGCCGCCGTTGACCACCACCTCAATGGGATGTTCGGCCCGCGGCAAACTGGGGCGCGCCGCCCCGGGTTGATATTCGGGCGCGTTACTTTCCGGCTCCGGCACGGTCAGGTCTACGTCAACCGCCTCGTAGAAACCTTTATGCTCCGGCTTCACCGGATGCTCAAATATAGGGTCTGGAAATTGGCCCGGCCCCACCGGAGGCTGAACATAATCAGGCCGGCCCTGATAACCGGGAATAATGAGCGGCTGCCCCACCCAAATCACCGAATTGGTGAGATTGTTGGCCTGCATAATGGTCCAATAACTCACCCCGTAACGATAGGCAATCCCGCTCAAGGTTTCGCCGGGCGCAACGGTATGATAATAGGAGGCGGCAGGAGGGCGATAACCGGCCGGTTGCGGCTGATAGCCCGGCCGAGGGGCATAACCGGGTTGGGGGGCATACCCTTGCTGCACAGGCACACAAACCCGCTGGCCCACAAAAAGTATATCCTTATTGTAAAAATTGTTCAACTGAAGCAATTGGTGAAGGCTGGTGTTATAGTCCCAGGCTATCCCGGAGAGCGTATCGCCGGTTCTGACCGTGTGATAATTCCCACAGCCAAAATTGCCGCCGCCCTGATAACCCGGCGAAGGCCCGCCCCCGGGAATGACCAGCGGCTGGCCCACGTAGATCATGTCGGGGTTGGCCAAGCCATTGGCCATGAGAATCGCTTCAACACTCACCCCGTACCGGAAGGCAATGCCAGACAGACTTTCGCCCCAGGTAACGTAATGCACCATTCCCCCCCCCTGGAACTCCGGCGCAGCCACGGCTACCTGGCCGGAGAGCATGGTCAATACAATTATCACCCCGATGATGAACAAGTACTTTTTCATGTTTGCCTCCTGCCCCTCTATCCAGGGGCTACCCCCTATATCTAGGGGTTGCAGACAATTAACCCACAATATGTAGACGCAACGTCGTATAGTACTATACATAATACTCGAAATTCAAGAATATGTCAAGTCGGTTGCAATAATATGTCAAGTTGCGCCCTGTTTGTTTTTCCCGTAGATTATTGCCCCGCAAGACGCCTTATGCTAAGATCATGACCCAAGATGACAATGACGGCACCCAATCGCCCGGCCAAACTTTTTAGAGCCTCCCCCCCCCTCATGCTTCCGGCTATTCTGCTGGCCGGTTTTGCCCTGCGCCTCTACCGGCTGGGCGCTCAAAGCCTCTGGTACGACGAAACCGTCAGCGCCTTTTTGGCCGGCCAGGCTGCGCCCGACCTCATGGCCCACACGGCCAGGGACATTCATCCCCCCGGCTACTACTTGCTCCTTCACTTGTGGACGGCGCTGGCCGGCCACACCGAATTTGCCCTGGCTTATTTTTCACTCCTTTTTGGGGTTCTGTTGATTGCTTTGACCTACCACGTCGCCCGCTACCTGGGCAATAAACTTGTAGCCACCTGGGCCGCGTTGCTGGTAGCCTGTTCGCCCTATCACGTCTGGTACTCCCAAGAAGTGCGGATGTATACCCTGGGCGCGGCTTTGGGCCTGGCCGCCGCTTACTGCGCCCTACGCGCCACATTTACCCCCAATAAAAAAACTACGGTTCGTTTCTGGTTGAGCTATTTTGTTCTGTCCACTATGGGCCTGTACGCGCTCTATTATTTTGTTTTCTTGCTGATTGTCATCAATCTTTTCTGCCTGGCTTATTTGTTGTGGCCCAAAATCAAACGGCCCGCCCTTTTAGGCCTGTTTGGGGCCAACGGCCTGGTTCTGGCGGCCTACCTGCCCTGGCTGCCCATTGCCTGGCGCCAGGCCACCCAACCGCCCGTGCCTCCCTGGCGTGTTTTGACCGGCTTCTGGCCGGTTGTTCTGGAAAGTTGGTCCGCTCTCTCCCTGGGCCAATCCAGCCAACCGGCCACCCTTTGGCCAATCCTCCTGCTCACCCTGGCTCTGTTTCTGCTAGGCCTGGTCTATTTAGCAAATGGCTCATATCCTGCTACCCTGCTACTCTGCTACCCTGCTACTCTGCTACCCTGCTACCCTGCTACTCTGCTACCCTGCTACTCTGCTACCCTGCTTTTTGCCTACACCTTCGGCCCCCTCCTGCTCATCTACTTCCTCTCCTTTATCACGCCCCTGTACCACGTCCGTTACATCTTCACTTATTCGCCCGCTTTTTACATCATTCTGGCCGCCGGTTTAGCCTGGCTAACTACTCGCCTTCGATTTTGGGTGGCCCTGTTCGCCGCAACCCTGCTCCTGGCCGCTTCCGGCTACTCCGTTTACCAGATGCACTTTAACCCCCGTTATCAGGCCGACGATTATCGTTCCGCCGTTAATTTCATTCAAGCTCATTGGCAGCCCGGCGACGTTATTTTGGCCAACGCCGGTTACACCTATACCGCTTTTGTTTACTACAGCCACCTGCCCCACCTGGAACGCAGGCGGTTGGTCCCCTACCAGTCCCCCGCCGATTCACAACATCCCCTGCTCCTGCAAACCGGCTTTGTTAACGGCGACCCCCGGCTTGGCTGGGGCGATCCCCGCTCCGATTTTTACGCCATGAGCGCCGCCGAAACCACCGCCGCCCTGGAACATCTTTCCCGCCATTTTTCCCGCCTGTGGCACCTCCGCGCCTACGATACCGTCACCGACCCCAACGGGTTTATTCGCGACTGGTTGGCCGCAAACACCATTCCGTTGGAAGATGAAGTTTTTGCCGGAGAAAGCAATATCCGCGCGCAGGGATTTCTCTTGGCCGGACAAACCGAATTACAGGGGGAAACAGTCTACTTTGCGGATGGCCTGGCTTTGGCCGGCTGGCAGTTGCCGGCGCAAGTTTGGTCGCCGGGAGAGACAATCCACGTAAAGTTAGGGTGGCAGGCCACCGCCCCGCCCGGCGTAGATTACAAAATGTCCCTCAAATTATGGGCAGAAACCGGCGACCTGGCTGCCCAGGGGCAAGACGAATGGCCGGTAGGCAGGTTATACCGCGCCACCGATTGGCCGCCGGGGCAAACCATCTACCATCCCGCCCAAATCACCTTACCGTCCACCCTGCCGCCGGGCCAATACTGGTTGAATGTGGAACTCTACCACCCCAACACCGTCCAACCCCTGCCCCGGCTGGACGGCAGCGCCCCGGTGGTGACGTTGGGGCCGGTGGTAGTGAAATGATCCTGAAAACAGCCGCCCAAGGCTCCGGAGGTATCTTTGATTATAAAAATTGATAATGGTATAATCACGGCAAAATAACCGATCAAAATCACTTTTTTACCGCCCAATCATGAACAACCTTTTGCCTGCGCTCCACTGGACCAATCTGCTCATTATCCCCAGCCTGCTACTGGCCTACACCACGCATGAATTGGGGCACGCCCTAACAGCCTATTTTTTGGGCGACTACTCCCAGGTGGAGCGCGGAAAAATCACCCTGAATCCCTTTGCCCACATCGCCTGGTTTGGGGCGCTGGCCTTTATCATTTTTGGCATCGGTTGGCCTAAACCCATGCAGGCCAACCCCTACAACTTCAGACGCAAATACCTGGATGTGTTCCTGGTGGCGCTTTCCGGACCGCTGGCCAGTTTTACCCTGAGTTTAGTTGGTTTACTGCTCACGCTGGGCCTGGCGGCAGCCCTGGTTTATTTTTGCGGCACCACCACCGACCAGGTTTTGGCCTATCTTTTTCCCATCCCCTCAAACTTGCCCGAAACCTTAAACGTGCAAGCCTGGTCTATTGCCTTTACCGGCCATATGGCCATTACCAGTTTTTGGCTCACCTTTGTCAGCCTGTTGCCGCTGCCCGGCCTGGATGGATTTACCACTCTTGTTAGTCTGGCTGCCTTTTTTCGGGAACGAGCCAAACGCAGTAGCCCACAGCCTCAATGGTCCCCTCCCCATCGGCCGCTGGAGTCAACCCTGGTGGACGGTTCGCCCATTCTGCTGAGTCAACGCAAGCGCCGGAATAGCGCCGCCGACATTCACTTCAAAGTGGGCACAGACTATCACCAGGAGCACCAATACGACGATGCCATTGCCCGCTATCGCCAGGCCATCAACAACGACCAACACTTTGGCCCGGCCTATATCAACATGGGCCTGGCTTACCTGGCAAAAGGCGAACGTAAACGTGCTATCCAGGCGTTTCGTGGCGCCGTGCAGTACGCCGACGATAAAAGATCGCAAACAGAAGCCTGGTACCAACTGCACCAACTCAGCGCCGTCTCTCCTATTGACCAGGAGGCAGCCCAAAAAGATATGGCCAAAATGGGCGGCTCCCCCTGGACCGATACCCAACCTCGCCCTAACTGGTGGGGCTTGGGCCTGACTACAGCCGTTTTATTAATGGGAGGAATTTTTCTGTATAGTTATCTATTGACCCAACTCCTCGAGATTTTGAAAATATAGAGATTCAGAAAAAGGTTTTGAATTTTGGCCGCGTAGAAACATGATATTGTCCTGTTTCTACTTTACCCCAACTGCCCAGAATTCCCCAAAAGAAAGCGGGGTCGTTTGACCCCGCTTCACTATTTTTTGAGAGCCTTACTTAATGCTTTGATGTTACAACATTACCTTACGGCTGCGTGGCCTGCTGAGGTTTTTTGTGGTGAACCAGCACGTCAACCGTAAGGGCCAAAGCCGCGCTGGATACGGCGCTGTGAACAGCCGCTCGCTGCACGGCGGCCACATCAAAAATGCCGGCCTCCATCACGTCAACTACCTTTTTGGCGTTCACGTCAAAACCATAACCCGGCCCGGCGGCCAGCCGGATTTCGGCCATAACGTCGCTGGGGTCATAACCCGCGTTGGCCAGCAGGGTGCGAATAGGGGTTTCCAGGGCTTGCAGTAAAATGCGGTAGGCGGCGCGTTCATCCGCCTCGGCGCTTTGGGCCAGGCGGGTTTGCAGGGCCGGGCGGCAATTCAGCAGAGCTACCCCGCCGCCGGGCAAAATACCCTCGCGCACCGCGCCGCGCATGGCGCTGGCGGTTCGTTTGGCCAATTCCTTGCGGGCGTTAATATCGTTTTCGGTGGTGCCGCCCACCCACAAGGTAGCCGAGCCGCCCATCAGTTTGCCAATCCGTTTTTGCAATTTTTCCTGCACAGCCGGGTCGTTGGATTTATTGAACGCGGCGCGTAACCGGGCAATGTGTTGGCGCAACTCGCGGGCATTGCCTTTGCCGCCCACAATGCCAAAGTGGTCCTTATCGGCCCAGATGCGCCGGGCCTGGCCGAAGTCTTGGACCTGCGCGGTATCCAAGCTGTCTTTGGTCACGCTTAAAAAAGGACGCCCGCCGGTCAACACGGCCAGGTCTTCCAATTCGCCCATCCGGTCCAGCCCGTAACCCGGCGCGGTTACGGCAATTGTCTGGAGTTTGTCGGCGTTCTTTTTGTTGTTGGCCACCAAAAAGCCCAACACTTTGTCGGAGAGTTTGCCCGCCACAACAAACAGCGAGGTAATGCCGGCTTTAACGGCCAGCAGCATTACGGGCATCAGGTGTTGCGGTTCTTCTATTTCCAAATCACTGATCAAGAGGGCGGCGTTCTCAAATTCCGCGCGCTGCCGGGTTGCATCGGTGATCATCTCCCGCGACATCACGCCGCGGTCAAAGTAGATGCCTTCCACGTACTCTCGATCCAACTCGCGCCCCCGCGCGCCCCGGATTTCCAGCCGGCCATACTCGCCGATGATGTCAAAGATTTCACCTATCATTTTGGCCATGTCCGGCTCGTAACAAATTGAGCGGGCAATCTGGGCCAGTTTTTGTTTACCCTCTACCGGCGTAATCATCCCGGCCAATTCGTCATCAATAACGCGCCGGCCCTCTTCCAGGTAATGGCGCAGGCGCGGGGCATTGCCGCCGGAAACAATGTAACGTAAGCCTTCATTAAAAATGGTTTGAAACATGACCGCGGCGGTAGCGGTGCCGTCCCCCACTTTTTCGTGTAATTGCCAGAGCATCTGGCGGACCAACATGGCCCCAACATCGGCCTCACGGCCGGCCACTTGAATGATCCGGCGGGCAATGGTGCCGCCATCATCAAGCAACTCCGGCATTTTGTTGCTAATCGCCTGCTCAATGGCCACAATGCGCGGCTGCGGCCCCAACGTGGGCCGGATGGCATTGACCATCTGGTCAATGCCTTTTTGAATACCTCGATAGGTAGCCGGTTGAAAAACTACACCGGGCTTGCCCGGTTTTGGGCCGGGTTTGGATTTTGGTGATTTTGGCATTAATTAATTGAACCTCAGTACAAAATTTGTAGGGCCGACACGCCCACCGTGAGTATACTCATGACCTCCTGATTGGGCAACAAATCTTAAATTCCCTCCCTAACCCCTTCTTCATCAAGCCACTCATCAATTTTAAGCGAGTAAACCTCAGAAACAGAATCTTCGCCCATGGAAATGCCGTAGAGCGTATTCGCCGCCTCAATGGTTTTACGATTATGGGTAATGATAATAAATTGAATGTCGCGGGCCAGGGCCAACAGGGCTTCGCGGAAACGGCCAACGTTGGCTTCATCAAGCATGGCGTCAACTTCGTCAAAAATAACAAAGGGGGTGGGGCTGATTTTTAATAAGGAAAAAATCAAAGCCTGCGCCGTCAGGGAGCGCTCGCCGCCGGAAAGCAGGGCCAGGCTTTGTAAACGTTTGCCGGGCGGGCGGGCCACAATGTCTACGCCGGTCTCGATGAGGTTGTCGGGGTCTACCAGCAGCAGCTGGGCCTCGCCGCCGCCAAAGAGCAGTTTGAAATAATGTTGAAATTCTTTGGCCACTTTCTGGAAGGTTTCGGTAAAGGCTTGCTCCATGGTTTCATCCAGTTTGGCAATGATCTCTTTTAAATCGGCGGCGGCGGCTTCCAGGTCGGCCATTTGCCCGGTCAAAAAGTCAAAGCGTTCGCGCAATTCGGCGTATTCGCGGGGCGCATCAGGGTTAATGCTGCCCAGGCGGCGCACCTGTAGTTTGAGCCGCCGCACGTCCTCTTCCACGCCGGGGGGCAAGGCCTCAACCACCGGCAAATCAGATACCAGGGGCCGGATCGGCAGCACCGGCTGGCCCACCTGCTCTTCCGACATTTCCAATTTAACCAGGCCCAGGTCATCCTGAATCTGGCGTTGCAGATTGTCCAACTCATCCTGACGCCGGGCAGCCTCCAGCGAAGTCCGGCTGTGTTCGGTTTCCAGGCGCTGCAATTGGTGGCGCAGATTGATTTCAACCTGTTCTTGTTGCTGCTGGCGGGTTTCCAATTGGGCCAAACGGCTTTCGGTTTCGTGAATTTGGGCCGAAAACTGCTCCAACTGCTGGCTAAACTCCTGGCTGTTCTTTTGCAACTCTTGCTGCTGTTGCAGCAAGGAGTCCCGTTCGGCGGCCAGGGTATCCACCCGGTTTTGTTTGCTTTCAATTTGGGTAGAGAGTTGGTGGCGGCCGGCCTGGTGATTTTCTAAAATGGTCTGCTGGCTTTTTTGCCGCCCCTGGATAAGGGCCACGGCGTTTTTGGCCTGGTTCAGTTCGGCCAGTAAATTCTCGGCAGAAAGGGCGTTGATCTGGCGGGCCAGTTGGCGGGCGCTTTCTTCGGCCTCGCGCTGCTCCTGTTCCAACTGGGCCATCTCGTGTTGCAGGTCGCGCTCGCGCTGATCCAGGTGGGCCAGTTCACCTTCGGCCTTGGCCTGCAAATCTTTGTGCCAGCCCATACTATCGGCCAACTGCTCCAGGGAGCGGTTGGCCTGGTTGGCCTGGGCCTGTAGTTCGGCTTGCCGGCCCGCCTTTTGCTGCTGCTTGTCTTGCAACGCCTGAAGCGTGGTTTCAATTGCCCCGGCTTCCCGGCCATTTTGTTCAAGTTGGGCCAGCAGGTCTTGCCGGGCCTGGTCAACTTGGGCAAGCTGTCCGGGCAGCTCGCGCCACTCCCGCTCGCGGGCCAAAAGCGTGCCCTGCTCGCCGCTTTTGCCCGCGATCCGCCCACCGGTAACGGCTCCCCCGGAACGCATTAACTCGCCTTCGCGGGTAACAAGCTGGAACCCGCCCTGCATGGCGGTAAAGGCGCGGCGGGCGGCGGCCATGTCTTCCACCACCACCGTCCGGTTCAAGGTCAATTCGGCAATGGGGCGTAATTTTGGCTCAACCTCAACCAGGGCTGCGGCCAGGCCAATCACGCCCGGCGTGTCGGGCAGGTCAACGGGCCGGCCGGGGCGAATGGTATCGAGGGGCAAGAGGGTGGCCCGGCCTTTACGATTGAGTTTAAGGTAATTAATGGCGGCTTCGGCGTCGGCAAAGCTGTTGACCACCACATCTTGCAGGCGGCTGCCCAAGGCCGTTTCAACGGCCACTTCCAAATCCGGGGGCGCCTGGAGCACCTGGCTGACCGTGCCCACAATGCCCGGCAAATTGGTTTCTTGAACAATGGCCCGCACGCCCTCAAAATAGCCGGTCATTTCACCCCGCAGCCGCTCCAGCATCTCCTGGCGGGTTTTCAGGCTATCTTCCCGGCGTTGTTCGGCGGCGGCCTGGGTTTTGAGTTGGTCCGCGGCCTGGTTGAGTTGGTGAAGTGACTTTTGCTGCCCGGCTCGTTGTTTTTCCAGGTCGGCGCGGCTTTTTTCCAGGGCGACTATTTCGGCAGCCAGGCCCGCTTGTTTGGCCTGGAGTTCGGTCTGTTGTTCGGCCAGGCGGGAAATTTCGGCGGCGCGCGTTTGGGTCTCGGCCAGCAGGCTTTCGCGGCGCTCGCCCAATTGCGAGAGGCGGGTTTGGCGTTCGGTCAGGTCGGTGGCCAGTTGGCGAACGCGTTTTTCGGCCACGGTTTGGCGGGCCAGAATGTTTTGGCGTTGGGATTGGTGGGCGTCGAGCCGCTGCTGGGCGGCGCGTTGGGCGCTTTCGGCCTGGCGCAGTTCTTGATTGATGGCCGTCAGTTTTTCTTGGGCTTCATCCAACAATTGCTGCTGGCCGTCTCGGTTGGCCAGCAAGCTGTGCAGCTCGCCGAGAATTTCCTCACGCTGCGCGGCATATTGCCTGGCCCGTTCTTCGTTAACGGCCAACTTACGCTGGATGGCCTCGGCCTGGGCGTAGAGATTATTATTTTTGGCATACCAGGCGCCCAAGCTGGCCCGCAATTGCGTTTGTTCGGCCCGCAGCTCGCCAATTTCACCTTCCAAAGCGGCCAATCTTTGCCGCTGAGCGGCGACCACCGCTTCACTCTCCCGCAGCCGCGCCGTGGATTCGCGCAGGTGGAGTTGGCCCCGGCCCCAACGATATCCATACCACACCCGCAGCAAGCCGTCAAGGTGGGTCATCAGGCGGGCGTATTCGTCGGTGCGGAGGGCCTGCTTTTCCAGCCGGTGCATGCGGGGTTCAATTTCTTTAACAATATCGTTCAGGCGAAGCAGGTTGGCGTGGGTGGCGTCCAGCTTATCCAGGGTTTCGGCCCGTTTCTGGCGATGAAAGGTGATACTGGCCGCCTCTTCAAACAGTTTGCGGCGTTCTTCAACATTTAGGGAGAGCACGCGGTCAATCATGCCCTGGCCAACAACGGTGTAGGTTTGCCGGCCCAGGCCGCTTTTGGCCAATAGTTCGTTAACGTCTTTCAGCCGCACCCGGCTGCCGTTGAGGTAATACTCGTTTTCGCCGGAGCGATAAGCCCGACGCGAAATTGTCACCTCGGAGAAATCAAGAGGCAGCCATTTATCGCTGTTGTCCAGCACCAGGGTGACCGCGGCCATTCCCAGCCGGGCGCGGCCATCGGAGCCGGAAAAAATCATATCTTCTGTTTTTTTGCCGCGCAGGGTGCTATAACTCTGCTCGCCCAACGCCCAGCGAATAGCATCGGCCACGTTGGATTTGCCGCTGCCGTTAGGGCCAACCACGGCCGTAACGCCTTCGTCAAAAATGAAGGTGGCTTTGCTGGCAAAAGATTTGTAACCTTGGAGTTCAAGGGACTTTAAACGCATGAATCAGGACCAGATTCGAGGGATTTCTCGCTCACTTCGTTCGCTCGAAATGACATGATCGTCACTTGCTTATTTACCACCACTTTTCTGTTTTGGGAAATCAGACCCAGTGAGTATAGTCAATTTTGAGGGATAGTCAAAGAATCAGGATTCACCGGCTATTCTTTGCCGGCATAATAGTCTGGAAAAAGTTCTTTGGCGCAATCCGGGCAAAGGCCGTGGCTGAATTCGGCGTTGGAGTGATCCCGGATGTAAACGGCGACATCTTGCCAGTAACCTTCGTCGTTGCGTATCTTTTTGCAATTTGAACAGATGGGCAGCAGGCCGCTTAAAGTTTTTACCTTGGCCAGGGCTGCCTGTAGCTCAAGATTCACCCGGCGCAGTTCCACCATATCGGCAAACCGGGCCAGGGCAATGGCAATGGTGCGTTCTATCTCGCGTGAATTGGGGGGTTTGACCAGGTAAGCGCCCGCGCCCACCTGCCCGGCCAGCGTCACCAGTTCCGGCGTTTCGTAAGCCGTCAACATGACCACGGGTGTAGGGCACTGTTCCTGGATTAAGCGGGTGGCCTCGATGCCATCCACATGGGGCATCTCAATATCCATCAATACCACATCGGCCGGCGTGGGCGTTTCGGCCAGTTGAGCCACCATCTCCACCGCCTGAGCGCCGTCCAAAGCCCGGCCTACCACCGTATAACCCACCTCCCGCAGCATCTCCTTGATCATTTCTCCGGCCAGGAAGTCGTCTTCGGCAATCAGGACCCGGATATTATTATTCTGCTGGTTTCGCATTGGTTATTCCTTCCTTATCACCGTATCTCAGCCTTAAATTGAATCACGGCTACCGCCCCGTGGTCATTGTGCAACGATATTTGGCCCCGCAGGTTATCGCGCACAATATTTTGGATCAAACTAAATCCAATATTGTGACGTTCTAAACGCAGCACATCTTCGGGATAACCCGGCCCATCGTCTCTGAACTCGCAGCGCACCCTGCCATTGTCGAGCGCGCTTTGAAAGGTGATTTTGGCCGCAGTGCGCTCGGGCGGCAAAGCATATTTGACGGTATTGGTGGCTAACTCATTGATCACCAGGGCCAGGTTATGGGCCTGGTCAGAGGTCACCCGGACAGGGGAAGGGCGCACATTGACCGAGATATCCTTATCGTGCGGCAGGGCCCGCATGGCGGCGTAAATGATTTCGTTGGCCAGATTACTCAAGCGCAAAGGCGTCCACTCGGAGGCGGAGAGCATGCTGTGCACAGAAGCCAAACCCCGCACCCGGCCAATCAAATCATCCATCGTGGATTGATAGGTGGCCTGGTCTTCTACGTGGGCGTGACTCCGGGCCATATACAGCAAGCCGATGATACCGGTCAGGTTGTTCTTAACCCGGTGGTTGACCTCATTGAGCAAAACCGATTTAGTTTCGGCGTCCTGTTGCGCCTGTTCAAACAGGCAGGCGTTCTGGATGGCCACGGCAATCTGGTCGGCCAGGGTTTCCAGGGCCAAAAGGTCTGTTTCGGCAAAGGCGTTCAAGCGGGTTTCCTGCACATCAAGCACGCCAATCACCTGCTTATCAAGCCTAAGCGGCACGCACAACTCGGCCAGGGTCGTTGCTCCTTCTTTAGGAAAACCAACTATGTAGCGGGCATCCTGTTCTACGTTGTTCACCATCACAGATTGGCCGGTTTGCGCCACCCAGCCAATCAAGCCCTCCCCTATCTTCTGCCGATAATCCAACGGAGCAAAATCCGCAAAGCCACCGGCAATCGCCTGATTTCCCAACTCCTGGGTGCTCTCATCAAGTAAGAGCAGAATCACGTTGTAGTAGTTAAATCCCTGCTGGATAGCGGCAACAATTTCTTGTAAAAGCTGCTGGGTGCCTAAAATGGAAACGGCTTTGCGGGCCACCTGGTTGACCACGGCCAATTGAGTAGCCCATCTCCGCTCGGCCTCATATAATTGAGCATTCTCAATGGCCACGGCTGCTTGAGCGGCAAACGCCTCGGCCAGCCGGGCATGTTTTTGAG
>JAFGDY010000265.1 GCA_016931895.1 Anaerolineae bacterium | reverse complement strand
GAATAAGCAAAACCTACTAAATGCAGGGCTTTTATACGATCTTGGTGCCCTATATGTTGTGCAATTTCTTATTGGGGAACAACTCTATTGAAGATGAACCGCTCAAAATAGCCTCCCTCAATATTTTGTGATACACTTTTCCTCCGGCTTGAGAGACTTTCTCTATGGAATCCTGGCAATTCACCTTAAGTCCTTACACCTTCGTCAGCGTGCCGCTGTTCATTGTCGGGCTGGCCGGCGCCCTTTATTTGCTGCGTCTCAAAGACAAAACGGCCGCCACCTGGTCTTTGGTTGGCGTGCTTGGCGGGTTCACCTTGGGCATGGTCGCTATGTTTGTGACGACCGGCGTTGTGTTGTGGGGAATTGCATTTTGGCCCGCGCAAGATGCCTTTGCCGTTTTTGGTATGGCGGCCATGATCCTGTTTACGTATCATTTTCCTGAAAAAGATCGGTCACTTGTATCCCGGTTGGCGGTGCTATTTGGCGCCGGCGCCAGCGTGATTGCCCTGGTCTATAGCCTTTATTTTGCTTACCAGATTTTTGTAAATCAAACCTTTGACCTGAACCTGCACCCCCTCTATCCTTTCCTGATGCCGCTGACTTTCCTTGTTGCGCTTGGCGTCACCCTTCGACGAACCATTCTGGTCCACAAAAAAACAGTTGAGCGCCGGTTTGCTCTGCAACAGAAAAAAGCAAGAGCCGGTTGGCAACAGGCCTTCTCTGCTCTTTGGCAACCTCAAGGCCGGTATGCCAGGGTATTGCGTAACTTCTCTGTGGCGTTGTCCCTGGGGTTGCTGCAAGGGGTGGTGTCGGGCCTCGCTATGACGGGCCTTACATCGGCGCCTCTGGAAGTTTATGCTATAAGTTTTTCCCTCCTGGTGATGGTGATAGCCATTGTGTACGCCACCTTTGAGCATGCCGAGCAACAACCAAGTCTGATTGTCAAGCTGGTCGGTTTCTCGCTGGTGATGCTGTTGGCTATTCTGGGGGCCGTTGGCTTATTTGAAATCCACACCGCCGCCTTACAGGGTGAAAAAGAAAGCCGGTTGCAAGTAGAAATTGTCCGCGCAGCCATTTTGGGCAGTAATTTGGCAGCCATGCCTGAAGCAGTGGCTTATGTTGTGGCCCGACCTTTGTTACCTGCGGATGACAACGCGCCGGGCAGCCGGGGTGATTACCTGCTTTATACTCGTGATACCAATTTTGATATACTTTCTTTTATCAAGGAAAACCGGCTGCGAGAGACGGAGTCGCCGTCGTTGGGGCCGATGTGGGATTACTACACCGCCAGATTTTTGCGGGGCAGCCACAGAGCCGGGTCATTTATTTTGCGTTACAGTTTTTCCCCAAGAGGAAGTTTTTACCGCTATGTTGGTTATACTTTTGGAGAGGATAACCTCGAGTACGAGGTTGGCTTTAGTTTGGCTGATATGCAACAACTTATGCGCCGCGAAGGGCTGGTGATGACCGGTGTAGTTGTGAGTAGCAGCCTGCTTATTACCCTGTTCTTTCCCCTGCTTTTTAGGGCCAATCTGGTCAAGCCTCTTGACCGGCTGTTGGCAGGAGTCAAACAGGCCAATACCGGCAATCTGGATGTAACCGTTCCTATCGCCTACCAGGATGAAATCGGTTTTTTGACCCGTTCCTTTAACCGGATGGTAGCTTCCATTAAGACGGAAATGACCGAGCGCCACCGGATTGAGGCTGAGGTGCGGGACCTCAACATCACCCTGGAGCAGCGGGTGGCCGACCGAACCCGCGAGTTATCAGCCCTATACGAGGTTTCGGCTGTGGCCAGCCAGGTTATGAACCTGGACGCCTTGCTGGCTGAATCGCTTTCGCAGACCATGACGGCGATGCGGAGCGAGGCGGGCGCTATTTACCTGCTGGATGAATCAGAAGATGCGCCCGCTTCTCCCGTATTGCGAATTGCCGTTCGGCAGGGTGTAGATGTTTTTGCCCAATTTGAGGTTGCCCCGATTGACCAGGGGCTAACAGGCTGGGTGTTTGAGCATCACCGGCCGCTCCTGATCCCTGATGTGACGGCCGACTCCCGCGCGCCCAAGTCTATCCGCCAGGTCGGGCCCTGGTCGCTGCTGATGGCGCCGCTTCAGGCTGGCGGAGAAGTGTTTGGGGTTTTGAGCCTGAGCCGCAAGCCGGGGCAAAGCTTCAACATGGAAGAAGTGGCCCTGCTGGCCTCCATTGCCGACCAGGTGGGTTTGGCCGTGAGGAGCGACCGCCTGCGCCAACTGGCTCAACAGGCGACTGTGCTCGAAGAGCGACAGCGCATTGCTCGTGATTTGCACGACTCGATTACTCAGTCGCTCTATGGCCTGGTCACGTTGGCCGAAGCCGGGCAGGCCCAACTCAAAAGCGCCACGGCAGGCCATCCGTTAACCCCGGAGCATCTCAGCCATACTTTTACCCTGATCGGGGAAACAACTCGCCGGGCGCTCAAAGAAATGCGCCTGTTTGTTCACCAATTGAACCCGCCGGTGTTGGAACAGGAGGGGTTGGTAGGCGCTCTGCACCAGCGTTTAGCCACAGTTGAAGGCCGGTCTGATGTGGAGGCTCGTTTGCTGGTTAACTACATCCCGGCTTTGCCCTTGCCGGTGCAACGTGACCTGTATCAAATTGCCCAGGAAGCCTTGAACAACGCCATGCGACATGCCCACGCTACCGCCGTTACTGTCCACCTTGATAGCGAAGAGGAGCATGTGGTTTTGGAGGTTGTGGATAACGGGCAAGGCTTCGCTCCTCAGGCTGTTTCTGAAGGGGGCCTAGGTTTGAGCAATATGAAGGCTCGGGCCGAACGAATTGGTGGAACGTTCCACATCACCTCCGCGCCGGGAGAAGGGACGCGAGTAAAAGTTGTGGTTGCAGGCATAGGGAGTAAGGAGTAGGTTGCGATGAAGCAAAAAAAAATCCGCATTCTCATTGCCGACGATCACGAGGTTGTGCGAGAAGGCTTGGGCACAATTATCTCCACCCAGCCGGATATGGAATTGGCCGGACGCGCCGCCAACGGCGTGGAGGCCGTTGCCCTGGCCGCAACATTACAACCTGATGTCATCCTGATGGATTTGGTGATGCCCCACAAGGACGGCCTGAAAGCCATCGAGGAAATCATGGTAATGAACTCCCAGGCTCGTATTTTGGTTTTGACCAGCTTTGCCAACGACAGCCGGGTATTTCCGGCCATCAAAGCCGGGGCGTTGGGTTACTTGCTCAAAGACTCCACCCACGACCAGTTGCTGCAAGCTATCCGCGATGTGGCCGGCGGGCAAACCGCCCTCCATCCCTTGATTGCGCTCAAGGTGATGCGTGAACTTGACCAGCCTTCCGACCTTCCGGCTACCACCGACCCGCTTACCAAACGTGAGCTTGAAACCTTGCGCCTGATTGCCCAGGGTATGACCAACCAAGAAATTGCGAGCGCGCTCCACGTCCACAAGCGCACCGTGGCTAAATATGTCGGCAGTATCCTCGATAAACTCCACCTGGCCAACCGCACTCAGGCCGCCCTCTATGCCCTCCGGGAGGGCCTGGCCGATTTGGAGTAGGAACTGGTCATTTTTGACCAACCAACCCTCATTTTTGACCATCCAAAAACCCTATTTTTACCATTACACGCCGAACTGCTTTGTGATAGGATGTGACAGACATGAACACAGACTGCACTTCGGCCCTCATCATTGCCCCGCCGGGGCGCCTGCGCGACAGCCTGCAAGTGTTGTTGCAAGCCGGCAATGAAATCACCCTTGCCGGGCAGGCGGACAATGCCCGTTCCGGCTTGCAGCTGGTTGCGGAGTCCTGTCCCGCCCTGGTCTTGTTGGATACCCATCTGCCCGGTGATGACGCCTGGCAAGTTTTGGAAAACCTCAAACGCAACTATCCCCAAATACGTTGTTTTGTGCTGGCTCATAAATTTGATCAGGAGCGCCGGGCGCAAGAGGCCGGCGCGGATGCCGTCTTCCTGGCCGGATTTTCCGCCGAGATATTTTTTGAGGCAATTAAGAGCATCGTGTCGCCATGCTTATCAAAAAATAACATTAAATCACTAACAGAAAAAGGAGAATAAAAAATGTGTGTTTCTATTCTATTGGTCGTATTTGGTTTGTTTGCTTTAATCAAGGGTGAATTTAGCCTCACCCGAACGCGCAAAGTGCAAGGTTCAATTGGGCGCGGCTTAGGCGTCTTTATGCTCATTGGCGCTGTATTGCCCTTTATTTTTGAAGATTACGGCAGTGTGGCGGCCTGGGTTGTATTGATTATCACCTGCCTGGTGGGCATATTTACGGCGGTTGACAAGTAACAAAAACCCTAAAAGAAAACGATGATCGGTTTCCATCTAACGGCCCTGGCTCTTAACCACTTAAGCACAATGATCATGACCCTGAGTCTGATCGGGTTTCTGTGGCGACTCAGGCGGAAACCGGATACGGCCTGGCTCATCACCTGTTTGATACTGATAGAACTCTGGCTGCTAGGCTTGTTTTTTGATCAAACGCTTTTTCAAACCCCCTGGTATTGGTGTTGGGTAATCAGCAACGCGATATACCTGGTGTATATTCCTCTCATCCAGTTTGCCTATCACTTTCCCTGCCCTACGCCACACTTGCGCCGTGAAGCCCGGCTAACCTTATTTTTGTCCGTTCTGCTCTCCCCGCTTGTCGTCTGGAATGTACTATCCTATCTCATTTTCGTTGCCACCGGCAGGAACCTGACTGGAAGCGATATGCTCGTAACTACTATCCTTTTGGCGGGAACGTTCTGGGCTATCGTTGTCCTATTGCGCCGGACCGTATATTTTTCAACCGGGCAAACCGGATCGGGATGGTTCCAAGGTTTCGTCATGCCGCAAGGTCGTAAAGCTCAGGCAACCAGGGCCTTTATGCTGGCCGGCCTCATCCCCCTCATCGGGGTGGTTGTAGCGTTCCTCTTCCCTGGCAGTATCAGCGGCTATCCCAACACCGTAACCGGTCTCTTGATGATTTTTGCCACAGGAATTGTCTATTTTAATGCCGTGCCTGAGGAATCTACATTCATGGTCAAGCTGGTCTCTATCACCCTGGTGACCCTGTTAGCGGTGCTGGGGCTGATGGGATACGTGGTTGAACCTTTTTATCAGGCGGCTTATCCGGTCGAACCCATCACCGATCGCCTGACGTTTCACGTCCAGCCCAACGGACAGGGCGGCTATGACCTTGCAGCGGCGCCTTTCCAATTCAGGGATAATAACCTCGGTAGAAACCTGGAGTTAAGCGATGATGGTTCGACGGTCGTGGAACTGCCGTTTGCATTTTCATTCTACGGCCAAGCCTGGACGGAGGTTCACCTTAGTGCCAACGGATACGTTGTCTTTGGCAGCTCGCCTCAGTCCTCCAAATTTTGGGCCGGCTTGCAGCCGACGATTGCGCCGCTATGGTTAGACTTTGACCCTTCTGCCGGGGGCGGCGTTTTTGTCAACCAGGCCAGCGAGTCGGTCGTTGTGACCTGGGATCAGGTACCCCGCTTCGCCAGAGAAGAGGTGTATACCATTCAACTCACCCTGCATCGGGATGGCTCTTTTGACTTCAACTATCGCGACATTCCGGCAAATTCTAGCGCCAACCTTAACGCGCTTATAGGTTTTCTACCGGGCAGGCCCTCTCTAGAAGTCGAGCGAGTCCACTTTAGCCGGAATTTGGTTACCAGCACGAACGGCGGCTTAATTGTCGGCGGCCAATTTCTGGGGCGTTTGGAATACGTCCACGAACGGCTACTGCCCCTGGCCGTCTTGATCGTTGGCGCCAGCCTGTTGGTCTTGATTGTTTTTCCGGTCTTTTTCCGCGTCAACCTCACCAAACCGCTGGAGAGTTTGTTAGAGGCGGTCAAGCGGGTTAATGCCGGCGATTTGAACGTGACCGCGCCGGTCCGCGTTGAGGACGAGATTGGCTTTCTGACGCGGTCCTTTAACGAGATGGTGCATTCTTTACAAACCTCAGCCACAAACTTGCGGGAAAGCGAAACGCGGTTCCGCACCCTGTTTGAGTACGCGCCGCTTTGCATTTTTGAGGTGGATTGCGCGCGCCCAACGCCCACTATCGTCAGGGCTAACCAGCAGGCCCAAAAAATTTATGGCTGGTCGGCCGATGAGTTTAGCGACATTGACCTGGGGCGGATCATCCCCTCCCAGGTAGAGCGCGACAGGCGTGAGATTGTTGCGGCGCTGCAAAGCGGCAATATAATCGTGCTGGAATCCATTAGCCAGCGCCGCAACGGAGCATTGTTCCCAGCCCGCATCAGCGCGGCAACGGGAGACGTGGCCGGGCCAGACGAGGGTATCCTCATTGTAGAAGACATCACTGTGGAGAAAGAGCGCCACTCTGAAGAAGAGGCCATCGCCGAAGAGCGCCGCCGCATTGCCCGCGAAATTCACGATGGTTTGGCCCAAAACCTAGCCTCGCTGCGCATGCGAGCCAGCCTGTGGCAAGCGCTGTTGGCGCAAGACCCGGCAAAAATGCACGCTGAACTGGAGCAAATGCAGACGATGTTGAGCGCAAGCATCCAAGACGTGCGGCGTTCCATTTTTGCCCTGCGGCCGATTGACCTGGAGGAGTTAGGCTTTTATCCCGCGCTGCAACGCTTTACCAGCGACTTTGGCGAGCAAAACCAGTTGCGCGTTGATTTATGTGTTTTGGGATCGCCGGACAACCTGCCGGCATCGTTGGAACTGGTGCTTTTTCGGATTATCCAGGAAGCCATGCACAACGTCAGCAAACATGCCCGGGCCAATACGGTTTGGATTAATCTTAACCTGGCAGCAGGCAACAGCGTGACCCTGCAAATACGAGACGATGGTCTTGGGTTTGACCTGTCCGGCCTGAACCAATTCGTCCGGCATGGTCACCTGGGCTTGCCGCAAATGCGCGAGCGCGTAGAGAATTTGCAGGGCACATTTTTATTACACAGCCAACCGGGCCAGGGCACAGAGCTTAAAATCAGCTTGCCCTTGTCTAAAGTATAGGCCTTTAAGGGCCAACATTGAAATTTTTTGTTGATAATGAATTTCTACCCGGCACTTGACACTATTTTCAGAGGAGGTTAGTTATGCCAAACATCCGCGTCTTGCTGGCCGACGACCATCGGCTTTTTCGACAAGGCTTGCGCCAGATTTGTGAACAATTGGGCAATTTTGAAGTGGTGAGAGAGGCCAAAAACGGCCAACAAGCCGTTGACCTGGCCTGCCAGTTGCAGCCCGATATCATCCTTATGGATATTCAGATGCCCATTTTGGACGGCGTGCAGGCCACCAGCCTGATCACCGAATGTGCCCCTTCGGTCGGCGTGATTATTCTCACCATGTACCGGCAAGACCGCTACGTGTTTGAGGCCATTAAGGCCGGCGCGCGCGGCTACCTGCTCAAAGATATTGACGGGCAAGAATTGGTGCAAGCCATCCGGGCCGTCCATCGCGGCGAAGCCTTGCTTGACCCCGGCATGGCAGCCAGGGTGCTGGAAGAGTTCCGGCGGCTCAACCAACTGGCCGCCCAACCCGGCGATACGGAAGAATTGAACGAGGGCGAAATGGACGTGCTGCGCCTGGTGGCCGCGGGCGAGGAGAACAGAGACATCGCCCTGCAATTGTGCATTTCCGAAAGCACTGTCGCTAACCGCCTGCGCGAAATTTACCGCAAACTCCACGTCAACAACCGCACCCAGGCTGCCCTCATGGCTCTACGCCGGGGCTGGGCCGACCTTAATCCCGACCAATAAACTGTTTTTTATATTGGGATGGTTCAGAACCTGAACCATCCCCAAAATATTCCTAGAGACACACAAATTGCCCGCCAAAAACAGTAAATTTTTGTACCCAACCAAGTAAATTTTTGTACCCCTAATCGGTTTATAATTGAATGAGATCTTTGTCTTTACTACAAAAAGGAAAAAACCGATGAAAAACAAACAACTCTTTATGGTGTTAAGTTTCAGTCTGGGCTTGATCTTAACCCTGGCCATTGTCTTTAGCAGCCTGGCCGCGCCGGGCAACCCTATCCTCAACCCGGCTCGCAACAGCCACAGCGCCCCGTTGACCACAACGGTTTCCACTACCTACGACGAGCCGATGGACGCGGCCACGGTCACCAGCCGCACCTTTGTGATCCACGCAATGCACAGCGGCGTGCTCACAGAAAGCTACGGCGTCAGTGGCGGAACCATTACCTTTACCCCCTCCCGCGCCTTCCATCAAGGCGAATTGGTGTACGTGATTGCGACCACCGGCACGCTGAATATCACCGGCACCGCGCCGCTGTCAGCTACCCAGTGGCAGTTTACGGCCGGCAAGGTATTCTCTCGCAGTGTTGCGCCCACTTTTGCGGATAGTGGGATCAATTTAGCGGGCATTCTAAGTGCGGCCTGGGGCGATTACGACAACGACGGCGACCTGGACGCGCTGCTCTTTGGCAATAATGCCCCCACCAGCGGTGAAACCACACTCTACCGCAATGACCAAGGCCTTTTAATCGCCGATACCGTCGCTGGCGCCGCGCTGCCCAACGTGCGTTATGGCGCTGCCGCGGCCTGGGGCGATTACGATAACGACGGCGACCTGGACATCTTGCTCACCGGTGACGCCGGCAGCGGTTTTAACAACAACCGCATGGCCACGGTGTACCGCAACGATAACGGCGTATTTAAGGCGGATACCGCGGCCAGCGCGGCGCTAACCGGTGTGGACTACAGCGCGGTAGCCTGGGGCGATTACGACAACGACGGCGATCTGGATATTTTATTGACCGGGCAGGATTCCGGTTACGCGCATGTGTCCCGCCTCTACCGCAATGACCCCGCGCCGGGCGCAGGGCGGATATTTACCGGCGTCAATGTCGGGCTGCCGGGCGTAGACGATAGCGTGGTGGCCTGGGGTGATTACGACAACGACGGCGATTTGGATATCTTGCTGGCAGGCGTGGACAACAACTACAACTCCCTGTCCGGTGTCTACCGTAATAACGGCGGAGATAGTTTTACCGATATTGGGGCCGGATTGCCGGGCGTAGACTATGGCGCGGTGGCCTGGGGTGATTATGACAACGACGGCGACCTGGATATTTTGCTGTCAGGCAGAGACGCCGGCGACACTCTTCTGGCCCAGGTGTATCGCAACGACTCAACGCCAGGCGGGCGCAGTTTTACCAATATCAACGCCGGCCTCACCGGGATTTATAAGGGTTCCGTAGATTGGGGCGACTACGACAACGACGGCGACCTGGACATTTTGCTCTCGGGCATAGATTCCTGCTGGCCGTCCGCGCCCCATATTTACCGCAACGACTCGACTCCGGGTGGTCGTGCTTTTACCGACATCGGGGCCGGCCTGGCCGCCGTGGGTAAAAGCTCGGCCCGTTGGGGCGATTACGACAATGATGACGATTTGGATATTTTACTGGCCGGCGCGCACTGGAATGGGCAGGAGGACGAGTACATCTCTCACGTGTATTGTAATGATGCCTGCGCCATCGGTTGGGCGGCGAATCTGGCCGTAAGCAAACGCGCCGATCCTCCCCTTGTAGCGCCCGGCGCATATCTGACCTACACCCTGGTTGTCACCAATCACGGTCCCGACGACGCCATCGGCTGGGTGAAGCTCACCGACACCCCGCCGGCCGGGACAACATTTGTTGATCCCGTGTTCTGGCTGCACCTGGATGAACCGGCCGGCGCCACCACCTTTTCCGACGCCTCGGGGTTTGGTAACCACGCCACCTGCACCGCGGGTGCCTGCCCCACGGCGGGCGTAACGGGGCGGTACGCCAACGCCGTCCGGTTTGATGGAGGACAATTTCTGACCGCGCCCGACGCGCCCGCCTTCAAGACACCCCGCTTCACGCTGAGCGCCTGGTTCCAGTGGGACGGCGTGGGCACGGACGATGTTCAGTTTTTGATCGGCAAGGGGTACGAAGCATTCGAAATTCACACTGGCGGCGGGGCCGGCGTCAACGGGCTGCGCTTCATCCCGGCCGGCTACTCGGCCACGAGCGTGGACGCGCCGGGCGTGATCCAAACCGGCTGGAACCACGTGGCCGTCGTCTACACCGGCGACGCGGCCTACATCTATCACAACGGCACGCTGGCGATCAGCCGGACCAACATCAGCGGCGCCGCGGATCTGACCGCCAATACCGCTCCGTTTTCAATTGGCCAACGCAGCGATGGCTCGTATCCTTTCGCGGGCCGGCTTGACGAGGTGGGCCTCTTTAGCCGCGCCCTGTCAGCCGCCGAGATCGTCAATCACTATCAGGCTGGCCCGCCTGACCCGTTCTTTAGCGCCAGCCGGGGAGCGTGTAGCTTTGCGGACGGACTGGTGTGCGACCTGGGTAGCATGGCTGCCGGCCAGGCGGCTACAGTTACCTTCCGGGTTGTCGTAGCGCAAAAACAAACCGGAACAATCGCCAACGTCGCCATTGTGACCGGTTATGTGCCCGATCCGCAGATGTCCAACAACACCGCAACCGCGACCACCACCGTTGGCGGCCAGCCGGACGATACCCCTGCTGTTTATCTGCCCATCATCTCCAGATCGGTGATGGCTAATAAAAAGTAAGTGACAGTTATGTCACCACGAGTCTTTATAAGGGACGCAGGCAAGTTTTACTGAAAACCAATCCAGGAAGATTAAAAATGAACAAAAGTGTAGTACGATACATCTTGGCAACTCTAACCTCAATTTTTACAATGATGAGCTTTTATTGGCCTCCGGCCGTTTACGCAGCGACCATTGATGTGACAAGTTGTAACGTTGATGATCTCATCACTGCCATTAATACGGCCAATAGCAACGGCGAGGCCGACACTATCAATTTGCAGGCCGGTTGCACTTACACCCTGACCGCGCCCTCCGCCGCCGACCCGGATGGTTACGGGCCTGTCGGCCTGCCGCCTGTCACCAGTTCTATCACCCTGGCTGGCAACGGCGCTACCATCACCCGCGGCAGCGGTACGTTCCGCCTGTTTTACGTATCCGCCAGTGGCAGCCTGACATTAGAGAATCTGACCCTTTCCAACGGCTTGGCTCAAGGTGGCAGCGGCGGTTTAGGGGGAGGTTATAACGGCGGCGGCGGCGCGGCAGGTCTTGGCGGCGCTATTTTTAACCGCGGCACGCTGACCATTACCGGAAGTACGCTGACCGGCAATGTAGCCCAGGGCGGTCATGGCGGCGGCAATTATGGCGATGGTGATTCTGCGGGCGGCGGCGGCGGCGGGCTTGGTGGTAACGGCCTCAGCAATGCCGGCAACGGTGGCGGGGTCAACGGTGGCAGTGGCAGTTGGGTCGTCGGTGGCGCGGGCGGCATCGGCGGTGGTGGCGGTGGTGGCATGAACGCTGGTGGTGCCGGTGGTTTTGGCGGCGGCGGGGGGGGAGCCTGGTCTAATGGCGGCGCGGGCGGTTTTGGCGGCGGCGGCGGCGGCAGTGATGATGGCGGCGGCGCGGCTGGTTTTGGCGGCGGCAATGGCGGCGATAATGGCGGTGGTGGTGGCGCCGGTTTGGGGGGAGCTATTTTTAACCACGGCGGCACGGTGAATATTACCAACAGTACTTTTTCCGGCAATACGGCTCAAGGCGGCAGTGGTGTCTATAGCGGCGGTGGTTTGGGAGGCGGCATTTTTAATTACAATGGCGCGGTCATGGTGGTCAATGCTACTTTTGCCGCCAACACTGTCACCAGCGCGGGCGGTGGGGGCATTTACAATTATCAGGATACCGGCACGGCCAGCCTGACTCTAAAAAACACCATTCTGGCTGATACCCCGACCGGTGGCACCGATTGTTACAACAACGGCGGCACGATCACTGCGCCCACCGACAATAGAAACTTAATTGAAAACAATAACGGCTGTGGTTCTCCCTATTCATCCAGCGACCCCCAACTGCTTTCTTTGGCCGATAACGGCGGTGACACCCCAACCCATGCCCTGCTGTCCAACAGCCCGGCCATTGACGCAGGCACTTGCACCGGCGCGCCGGGCACCGACCAGCGCGGGGCACCTCGTCCGCGAGGGGCTACTTGTGACATTGGCTCGTACGAAGCGGAGTTAGACGCGGCATTGGGTAAAACAGTTGATGATACAACTCCCCTGCCGGGCCAGCGCATCACCTACACTCTCTCTGTGATTAACGAGACCAGCTTTGATTACACCAATACGGTTGTCTCCGATACTCTCTCCGGCCATCTCACTTTTGCCGGACCGGTCACGCTGGAGCCGTTCCAGCCGGGCGCCACCCTGACCGATGATTCGGGCGACCTGCCTGTTTTGGGCCGTAATCTGACCGTTGCCGCCGGAACCAGCATCACACTCACTTTTCCGGTTACGGTGAATTACGGCACGGCGATAGGAACCGTCATCAATAACACGGCCAGTTTTACATCGGCGCAGGTTACCGAACCTATCGCCGGATCGGTGGCGGTTATGATTCCGCCTGCGGATGTACGCCTGACCAAAACGGTGACTCCCACGCTGGTTGTATCTGGAGAGCCTATTACTTACACCCTCACCTTCTCTAATGTCAATGACCTGGTTGCCACCGACGTGGTCATCACCGATCTGATTCCCACTGGCATCATTAACACCCATGTTATCAGTAGCGGGGTAAGTATTACCCAAACCAGCCCCAATTATGCTTGGCAAGTGCAAGACCTGGGTTGTGGCCAGGGTGGTATCATCACTATCAGCGGGGTGGTCTCCTCCGCGCTGGGCATAATTGTCAATACCGCCACCATTACCACCACAACTATCAACGTTGCCCCGGCCAATAACAGCAGCGCGGCAACGGTTACGGTCATTTCGCCTCCTGGGACCGGGCCTGGCGGCGTAGGCAAAGTGGATAGCCTTTCTAATTTGACCCTTTGGCTGCGGGCCGGTCAGGGCGCGTACACAGACGCGGCCTGTATGCCGGGCAACGAAACAGCCGCTGGCGGCGCGGTGCAGTGCTGGCGGGACATGAGTGGTTACAGTCATCACGCGATACAAACAGTCGCGAATAATCGCCCCACCTGGCAGCCGGATCAGGTCAATGGGCAGGCCGAACTTCAGTTTGATGGCAGCAGTGACTTTATGAACTTGTCGGCCCCAGGTACTTTAGGACTGCTGAATTCGGATTATGAAATGTTCCTCGCGTTCCGCTCGTCAAACGGGGCCATCCAGTTTTTGACCGGCGGGGGACTGGCCCAATTTGAACTTCATCTTAACGGCGGCCAGGGGGCACGCTTTATCCCCAAAGATTACAGCGGTGGAGGCAGCGCCAGCGATATAGGGGGAGATGGGGCGTATACAAACGGCAGCCCCCACCTGGTCGCAGCGCGGGTAGACCCTGCCCTAACCCCGGCTTATGCCGGAGTTGTCTGCGCCGACGGCAGCGAGAGCAGCGACCGGACTACAAGTGATAGCCGCAGCGCCGACAACACAGCCTTGCTGCTGGGGATGCGCCAGGGACTTGGCTATCCTTTGAATGGCAGCATGGCCGAAGTAATCATCTACAACTCAATTCTCAACAGCGCCCAGCGCACGCTGGTAGAAAATTACTTGAGCGCCAAGTACAACATTCCCCTCACTACTGGCGACAAATATGAAGGTGATATTTCCCTCAACAGGGATTATGATCTGGATGTGGCCGGTATCGGCCAAGAATCGGATGGTGATCACACCGAAGCTCACTCAGCCGGATTGGTCATTCGAGAAAGCGGCAATACCCTGGACAATGGCGAGTACGTTTTGGCCGGGCATAAAGAAGATGTCAATGGTATCATCACCAATGGGGCTACCGGCGTGACGATGCGCTGGCAGCGAGTATGGTACATTGATAAAACCAGTGCTAATGGCGTAGAGGCGCAACTGAGTTTTGACTTTGGTGAAGGGGGAATCAGTGGCGTTCCCGATAGTAATTATGCCTTGCTTTACAGCGCCACCGATCCCTATAGCTTCTCTAACACTGGCCTTCCGGCTACTGTCAGTAATAACCAAGTACAATTTATCGTTCCCAACGCTACCTTGCAGGACGGCTATTATACCCTGGGCCGGGTGGCGGCAGATGTAGTCATTACCAAGTCGGCCCATCCGGGTTTGGCTGTTCCGGGGGGAACCATCACCTATACCTTGACCTTTAGCAACGCCGGCCTCGATACCGCTACCGGGGTGGTCATTGTTGATAGCGTGCCGGTTAGTGTAACCAACCCCACGATTGTGGGCAGCAGCGGAGTGGTTATCACCCAAACTGGCAGTGCGCCCGACTTTGCCTGGAACGTGCAAAACCTGGCTCCGGGACAAGGCGGTGTTATCACCCTCACCGGCGTGCTCAGCGATCCCCTGGCAGCGGGTACATTTACCAACATGGCCACTATTACACTTACCAACACGGATGGCAATCCTGGCAACAACAGCAGCGGGATAGGCGTGTTGGTGATTGACAATCAGCCTCCCATCTTCTCTAATCCGGCCAGCGCGTTGATTACGCCCACCCAGGGTATCACGGTCACTACGCCTCGCCCGTTATTTGATTGGGCCGACGCCACCGATAATGAAGGTGTGGTTGGCTACACCCTGGTGATGACCACCAGCGGTGATAGCTTGAGCCTGCAAGCGGTGGGTAGCATCACCGTGGCTCAATCCAACTACACCCCCGCCAACAATTTACCCGACGGTGTTTACACCTGGACGGTGTCAGCCTATGATGCGGCGGGCAATGCCAGCAATCCGGTTAGTCCGGCCACCTTTGTGCTTAGTGTTGGCGACAGTAGTAGTGGCCATCGCGTTTACCTGCCGGTTGTGCTCAAGGGGAAGTAAGGACATCATCGTTACAAGTTGAGTGTGGGGCAAGTAGATATAAAAAAGCCGGTCGGTTAGGCCGGCTTTTTGCTGGTGGGGCAAGTTCAAAGCACCAGCCGGGCACTCAGAATCAATCCGGCATGTCGATTGTGACCACTACCACCAATGAGAATCTTCCGGGATAGTCTCGGGGATGGGAATGTCGGCAATGGGGGGGTGTTGTGACGTCATTTAATGATACCTTTTGTTTGTAGAATTTGGCCGTATTCTACCCCAGGCCGGTGGACAGCACAAAAGGGTTAAGCGGAGCTAATCGTTGCGTATCTGCTTACAAATTCCTTATTCTTCTAGCCCGGTTTGGCGTGTTTGTTGAATTTTGGCTACCAGCTTTTCCAGATCGTCAGTTTCGGTGAGCCAGGTGTCACGCTCGGCAGTGTAGTTACCGTAGCCAGTTTCATATTGCTGTAAAAAGCGGATCATACCGACAGGCCCCAAGCGTTCTAATAGCGCTTTTAAGCCCACTTGCCGAATTTCATCTAAAGGCGTTGCAGTTGTAATCATTCTGTTATCTCCGTAAGCCAGGTTAACGGGTTTTCTACCCGCACCTTTAATTGGGTTCTCACCTGGCGGGCCAGGCGCAGAAGTTTATCATCCGTGGTCAAAAAAACATCAACCTGTCCACTTTCGGCGCAGGCCAGATGCAGCGCATCCCATTGTTTAATCCAAGCGATTGCAGTTCTTGCGCTCTTGCCGCTTCAGTTTGTGTGAGCGGGACCGAGTGCTGAATAGCCGTAGCCAATACCCTGACCCGGCGCTGTCTTTCAGGGTCGGGTGTCTGGTCAACCTCATAATCTATAGCGTCGCTGCCCAACCATACCCAACCTCCACTTTGCAGCCGCGATATGATGAGAATAATTGCCTCTGATTCCAACCGAATCCGTTCTTGACTCTGGTCGTCAAATGGGCGATTCAAGCAGCACACATCAAGATAAATTCTTTGAGCTGTGGTCAAGCCCTACCTCCTAATGATCAAGCTGTCTATTTTACCATAGTTATTGTAACCATTTACCGGGCGTATGTAAAAATTCTCTACCGTTAAAAATAGAATTGCCAGTCGGTTAGACTGGTTGTAGCAAGCTCACAGCGCCAGCCGGCCCAGGCCAGTAGATAGCACAAAAGGGTTAAGCGAGATTGATTACAAATTATTTGCACCCAGCGAGAACTGAAGCTAATTTTGTTCTATCTGCTTGTCCGTATCTGGTGGCGTTGTAATTCCGCTTCCAGATGTTCTTTTTGGGTGTCGTTCGCCAGACGAAGGGCGGTGGGGTAAACCTGGTCCGAGAACGATTGATAGCTGTCGCGTTTTATCAGCCAAGCTGCAGTGGCGGCAAATTCCTCCGGCGTGGCTATCGCCGCCAGTGAGGAGAGATAGGCAGCCACATACGCTTTTTGGTCGCCCTGGATCATCCAACTGCCCAATTCATCGGCAAAAACAATTTCCTCACCCTGTTCCATTGTATCAATCAATTGATATAGTATTTTAAAGCAGGCAACGGCTTGCAGATGGTCCCCTTGTTGGGTCAACTGGGTTGCCGCTTTGAGGAAATCGCTGAGTTCTTCAAACCAATCCTCGGTTTCCGCGGGAATATGCATATAGTTTTTAGAATTGATATTGAAGGGGGCGTAATATGCTCCGGCCAGCGACTCTTTCTGGAATTGTTCAATTTCGGCCAAAAGTTTTTCGCCGTCAACTGACCGGGGCGGTAAGGTCTCGGCCAGTTCACCGAAGACCCACCGGCGTTGGTCATGGTCCAGATGATCGTAGGCTTTGCTCAGTAAATCCAGCAAAGTAGCGGAATCCTGGGTAGATAGATGGATAAATAAAGCTGATTTGTCCATCGGGTCATACTCCTGGGATAAGTGCTTACAGATCGTACAACTTGGCGTTACGCAAGCGTCTTAATAAGCCCGAAAGGTGGCGGCAATCTTGGTAAACCTTGTTCAGTCGGGACTGGAAGACGGATTGTTGCTCCTGGTACTGGGCCAAGTCGCGCAAGTCAAGCAGATGTACAACCGCTTGATCGTAGGATTTGCCGCTTTTCTGTTCAATCAGGTTGATTACGTCCTGCCAGAGCCGGCTCTCTTGCGCGGCCAGGGATTCCATCTTTTTCAAATGCCTGGCCCGGGCTTCTGCTGCCCGTTTGTCTTGCGCCTCTTTTTGCATTCGGTCGGTGGCGGCAAATAGGTCGCCAATGGTGCGACGAGACAACGGCGCTTGTTGGGGCTGCTCCATCAACTTGAGCAATTCCCGGTTGAAAGCCACCGAAAGTTGCGGTTCGCCCTGGGCCAGGCGCAATAGCCAGGTTTCGCGGGTTTCGGTTGAAAGTTGTCCAATGGCCTGCCGCAATTGGGCTTCGCTCACATTTTTCGGGCTGCCGCTGGCCTCGGCGGCTGCGGCAACCAAATGTTCGTCAAGCTCAAACAGCTCAACAAAAGTGCGTAATTCCGCCGATAGTTGGCGCAGCCCCGCCGGTACAGGCGGTTCTTCTACTTCATCCAGAATCTCTTCATCCAGAGTGATGGCTTTTAACCAGGCCAGGTACAACAGCCGGTAATCGCCCCGCAAAATATCATCCCGCAGACCCATGAGCCGGGGCAACCAGCCTTCGCCTTCAATCCAACCCCACTCCGCTTCTTCTTCATGCCACTCGATATTGAGGACAACGTAATCGCCTTTTTTGGTAAACGAAATAAACTCGTCAATGATAGCCGGGACGCAATACGCTTTGACCTGTTCAAGGTCAATCATATTCTGGGGAAAGCGAAACATTAATTGACAGCTCCCCCAATTGGCCATATAGAGCATTGCATCGAAGTATTTGTCCAAAATTTCTTCGGCCCGGGCTGGAAAATCGCTGTAATTATAAACAAAAATGGCGTGGGTCGGTGACAGGTCTACCCGGCTGGACAACTTGCCAACGGCAACCTGTTCTTCTTCGGTCAGGGGACGATCCATGGCTCGAAATTCGTAGTATTGGTATTCGCTCACAGGTATACCTTTCGAGAAAAAAATCTTTTACGATGATCATCTATGACTGACGTGGCATCTGGCGCAACCACCGCCAAGAGTATACGCACTCTTTCACCATTACTCAAATTGTAAGGAGTAATCAGCATTGCCAGAGCGGAAACCGGGGATGGCAATAAGTCATTCAGCGTTAGTTTACATGAAAAACATCGATGGGGTTTGACGCGCTTCCTGTCAGGACTTATAATCTCCTCAAGAAAAAGGAGTGAAACTATGGTGGCGAATCCCAAGAAATATCAAGCCGAACTGGCTGCGCCGATAGAAAAGGTAGCCCGACTGATCCGCTCCTTTAACCGGCAGGAAAAGGCCATGTTGCTGCAAACCGTGGCTGAATTTTTTGCTTTACCTGAGACAGAGCAGGACCAATTGTGGCAAGAAGCGCATCTTATTGCTGAGCAGAAAATGAATAATTACTAACAACCGGTTCGCTCTGATGCGTTGCCTGCTCGATAAAAATGTTATCCGCTATACCCTGAGCGGGCTACACCATGGACATCGGCGTCCGCTCTCCCCTCTGGAGACGGGCGCTTTGTTATTTTGGCAAACGGCTGAAACGCAAGAAACCGAGCTATTCATCAGCCAGGCTTCCTATCAGGTGTTACAACAGTTGAGGCGATATCGTCAAGCGATGATCACGGGCTATACCAACCATCTCCCGACTCTCAGCGCCGGTTAAAGGCCATGACCAGCCAGTTGCCTGCTCCCTTTCATCAAGCCACGCTGCCCGAACTAACAACACCAGATACAATTCAGTTTGAGTAAGTTGGCCTGGTTTCTTAAAAATAAAAAAGCCGGCCTAACCAGCCGGCTTTTTTATGGCGGGGTAGTCAATTTTAAGCCCCAACTTGGTACTCAAGACCAACCAGGCGTGTCGATTGTGACCACTACCACCAGTGAAGGTCTTCTTCGAGTAACGTTTCCATCAATTATCCTCTCTACACCTCTT